>JAOUOD010000007.1:5000-199175 GCA_029880545.1 Gammaproteobacteria bacterium
GGGTGCGCCGCACATGGCAGGTTTTAATTCGTAAAAGCCCGGGTATTTATTGATTGCCAGGAGTTTTTTTGCTCCCGGGTTGTTAGTGGAATATTGCCTGGAGCCCTGTTAAAAACATCCCGGTCTCGCCTGGTGAAAGTCCCAGATCTGCTCGTTTCTCGTATACCGGTGTTTTATGCTGCCCGGGTACAGGCCATGCACCTCTGGGCCGGGATCGATAATGCGAGATAATGCGCGCCGAGTCCCCCGATAGTAAGGTCGTTGCAGAACTTACTTGAAATTCCGGTACGCCGTCGCCACGGCCCAGAGGTTAGGTTTCCACATCCGTATGTAGCAGCCCGCTCCCGGGGTTGCTTGTTAATACGGGAATCATGCTAAAGGCGGAGATGCTGTATCGGGCTGATACCAAGCATTGCTAAGGGTGGCGGAAAAAGATAGGCTCAAACCATGAAACAAAACAATGATATGCAGGCTGGCTACAGCCCACACCCGGTACTGGATGAGTATTACTCTGATTCATCCAGGCGAAGACAGTTTGTATCAACCTTGTTTGATGACACCGCCAGGTACTATGAATGGATAATCAGGGCTATGTCTTTCGGATCGGGAGAGTGGTATCGCAAGGTAGCGTTACGGCGTGTTGGTCTTGAGAAACAGATGAAGGTTCTGGATGTGGCAACGGGAACCGGACCTGTTGCGCGCTCTGCGCGCGCAATTGTTGGCGAAACCGGGGAGGTGGTTGGTCTCGATCGTAGCTTTAATATGTTGCTGGAGTCCGGTCGCCAGGCCGCTAATCCTTTGGTTCAGGCCGGAGCTGAATCTTTGCCGTTCCCGTCGGATTATTTCGACCTGGTAAGCATGGGCTATGCGTTGCGCCATGTGGATGACCTTAAAAATACCTTTGCTGAGTATGCGCGTGTTACCAGGCCGGGTGGCCGGTTATTGATTCTCGAGGTGACGCGCCCGACCACAACTGTTGGTTTCTGGTTGTCAAAATTCTACCTGCGCATCGTTATTCCTGCCGTTTCGGCCGTATTTATGCGCGATCGTCGAGCGGGTGAGTTGATGCGCTATTACTGGGATACCATCGAATACTGCGTGCCACCGGAGAAAATTCTGGCTGCAATGGCGGCCGCCGGCCTTGGCGAAGTAAAGCGCCATCGTGTTTTTGGTATCTTTAGTGAGTATACAGCTACCGTACCTGCCCGCACCTGATCGGGCAGACAACTGAGTTAGCCAGAAGAATCAATATGATCTTGTCGGAGATCCGCCAGAAGTCCGGTTCAACAAGTCCTGATAAGAGGCCTGGCGACTGCCTGCTGGTCGAATATTCCAAAGGTGAACGTGCGCCTGATGCGGCTGCCGGTTTATATGTGCTGGGTGCGGTCGAATATACGGTCGATGTCGATGCGGCACGGGACGAGACCGTGGCGCGAGTACCCTTGCGGGCGTTTCCGGAATCGTTTGACCGTGAAACCTGGTTGTCCACGGAGCCTGTGGATACTGGTTGTATGCACAATATCTGCTACCGTGCCAATGAGAATTTCCTGTTTGGAGTCTGGCAGCCGAACAGGCCGCCCGGGACAATCGATTCAGATACATCGATTGCCTATGGCGATCTTATAAAGTTCCTTGATTGCACGAGCCACAAATATCTGGTGCGGGTATGGAATTACTTGCCTGACATTAACTCGGAAATTGACGGCCTCGAGTGTTACAAGCGTTTTTGCCAGGCACGCCATGAGACGATATTCGCCCGCCAAGGTACTGATGCCAACAGCCTGCCGGCAGCCAGTGCTGTAGGATGTGAAAATGGCCAGCTGACACTCTTCTTCCTGGCATCGCGCCATAGAGGCGAGGCAGTGGAAAACCCGAAGCAGGTAAGCGCCTACAAATACCCTGCGCAATATGGACCGCGCAGCCCATCATTCTCCAGGGGCATGGTCACAGGCAGCGGTCAGAATGCCCGCCTGTTTATTTCAGGTACCGCGAGCATTCGTGGCCACGAAACTTGGCACAAGGATGACTTGTCACTCCAGCTTAATGTAACCCTGGAAAATATTGATGAGTTGTTATTGCAGGCCAACAAGGCTTGTGGCAGCAAACTGCGCGGATGTGCTGACCTGGCGCTGCTGAAGGTATATATTAGAAATGAGCAGGATTACTGGCCTGTGAGGACCCTGCTTGAAGACCGGGTACCAGGGGTCCCGATCATGTATCTGCATGCTGATATCTGCCGCAGTGACTTGCTGCTTGAAATAGAAGGCCTGTCGGTGCCGTCAGCCTGATCCGTTAGATCATATAACCTGGATTTGTCCTTTTGAGTTCCTTTATTGCTATTGTTGCCGGCTTTGTTCTCCTTGTCTGGACTGCCGACCGGTTTGTGAACGGGTCGGCCGCTATCGCCAGAAATCTTGGTGTTGCGCCGCTAATTATTGGATTGACCATTGTCGCTTTTGGGACGTCTGCTCCCGAAATCTTTGTTTCCGCGGTTGCTGCCTGGAATGGTGCGCCGGGTATGGCAGTAGGGAATGCGCTTGGATCGAACATCGCGAATGTCGGCTTGATACTCGGTATTACCGCCATGGTGGTACCGTTGTCGGTTCGCTCTGAGACCTTGCGGCGAGAGTTCCCGATACTGTTCGCGGTGATGCTGTTAAGCCTGATGTTGGTGCTGGACGGCAGTCTCGATTTTATCGACGGCTTTATCCTGTTTGCGGCATTGGGATTGATGATTTACTGGATGGTGAACCTTGGTCTTCGCAGTCGTCGCACTGATCCAATTGCATCCGAGTACGAGGCTGAACTGCCCGATACGATGCCGATGAAACAGGCAATAATCTGGTTTGTAATCGGTCTTGTCGGGCTTGTAGTCAGCTCCAGAATACTTGTATGGGGAGCGGTAAATATTGCCCAGGCCCTGGGAGTCAGTGACCTCGTGATTGGCCTGACCATTGTCGCGATTGGTACCAGTTTGCCCGAACTGGCAGCCTCGGTGATGAGTGCGCTGAAGAAGGAGCACGATATTGCAATTGGTAACGTACTGGGATCAAACATGTACAACCTGCTTGCTGTCATGGGTATGCCGGCCTTGATCAGCCCCACGCCTTTGCCGGAGCAGGTATTGTTGAGAGATTTTCCGGTGATGATCGCAATGACTGTTGCCTTGTTCGCCATGGCCTACGGATTTCGTGGCCCGGGGCGTTTGAACCGATTTGAAGGGTTTGCATTGATCGCAGCTTTTTTTTCCTACCAGGCGACAATTATTTTCAGTTCCATGGCCTGAATGTCTGCGGAATTAGCTCTACAAAACAGCGGCTTGCGACCAACCGCCCACAAGTCAGTTGTCTGGCCGGACTATTTGCCGCGCCCGGGCTGGCAATCCATCAAAAACGGTCCCATACTGAAATGAAGATGATAACGAGTCATACTCTTTCTTAAACCACATTAGTAATGTTGTAAATTAATGATCCTGGAAAATGACACCGTCGACGACCACAGCAATGAGCGGCTGCCAAGTGTGCCGGTAGCAAACTGTGGGGGAACTGATGCTCGACCACTGAGAATTCTTTCATTTAATGTTCAGACCGGGATCGGAACAAGTCAGTACAGCCATTACGTTACCGGGAGCTGGAAGCATTTTCTGCCGGCCATTGAGCGAAAGCACAACCTGAAACATATTGCTGCAGAACTGTCCCGCTATGACGTGGTCGGTCTCCAGGAGGTAGATGGCGGCAGCTTGCGTAGCAAGTACATGAGTCAAACCGAGTACCTTGCACGCAAGGCCAATTTTCCATTTTGGCATGAACAGATTAACCGGAACCTGGGTCGTATTGCCCAACACAGCATTGGCTTCCTGAGTCGCATTAATTTCAAGGTGTCCAGCGAGAACAAGTTGCCCGGAATAATTCCCGGACGCGGCGCCTTGGCCGTAGAAATGGAGTACAACGGGCACACGGTTTGCCTGATTACGGCACACTTGGCGTTGGGGCGAAGAACCAGGCTCAAGCAGATGGCATATTTGAGTGAATTGATCTCGGACTATGAGCACGTTGTTTTAATGGGCGATTTTAACTGTGACGCGCATAGCAGGGAGATGGATGCACTGCTTTCCCTGACCGATTTGCATCCGCCTGTGGCCGACATGCATACGTTCCCGAGCTGGCGACCGCTCAGATCGCTGGATCATATTCTCGTTTCCCGAAGCATGCGCGTGGACAAGCTGAATGTTGTGCACTTGCCTGTGTCGGATCATCTGCCGGTAGCGATGGAAGTATCATTGCCTGCAATGGCGTAGAAACAGGGGGCCGAGGTGGGATTGTTGTGTGGATCTGTCGGTCAGCAATGTGCCAACGTCTATCACGCGATCTCGGTATTTCATGTTTTTCTGGCAGCCGGAGCATTGCTGCTGGCGCGAATGCGGACAAAATCCAAATCGAAGGCCGTCCAGGGGGGTATCGAAGTAACATACCTTCTTTATCTGGTTGCTGGATTTCTGTTGGTAATGTCGGCAGCGCTTTGGGTGCTTGTGTAACGGATTCGGCTGTGGCAGGTTACATACCTTGGTAATATCGAGTTGGCGGGTCATCCATGCATTTAACCGTCCATACAGACTATGCTCTCAGGGTGTTGTTTTATCTCGCCCTGAGCGACGATGAATTGGCGACAATCAGTGATATTGCCGAATACTATGGCATATCAAAAAACCACCTGGTCAAGATTGTTCACAAGCTTGCCCAGGAAGGGCTGGTGCTTACGGTGCGGGGTCGTGCCGGTGGCATAAAACTGGCTGATGATCCGCAAAATATCCGGCTTGGCGATATTGTTCGGGTAACCGAGCCCGGTTTCGCAATGGTTAACTGCAAGTCTGATGACGGTTTCTGCAGGGTATTGCCGGTGTGCGGACTGCCAAAGATTTTCAGGGAGGCCACGAACGCATTTCTCGGCGAGATCGACAAGTATACGCTCGCTGATGCATTGCGAAAACGTATCAGTCTTGACGAGTTAAAATCCGAGCTCACCGCAGGCTCATCCTGAGCCGTTCCGTGTTTGCCAGACTGGCTTGTCGACCGGACTATGACAGCGCCGGTAACGTGCCAAGCCAGCCGATAATATCGTCCCTGTCAGCTGACAACCCCTTGTATTGCTGACTGGCGGCGTCCATTCCTTTTAAAGAGCTGATCAGCAAGCCGGCTTCGTTCTGGCTCTTCGCGATCTCCCGCGCATCAAGAAAATAGGTTCTGATGGTGAACAAAAGTTGGCTGGTTCCGGGAACGCCCTGCAGACATTGGCGTTCGATTCGCAGGTACAGCTCCGGATTGGCCGGGTCAAAGCGGCGGCCGCGCCAGTCATCGGCATTGACATGCTCCGGCGCGACCGGATGATGATTCAGGCGACAATCAGTAGCCAGCCCCCAGGCGAACCGGGTATAGGGTCCTTTGGACATCAGTCCATGTAATAACTTGTTATTGTCCGAATACCGTTGCGTGAAACGCGGAACGGCCGCGTGGGCATCAAGAAAAGATTGTCCGATTTTTTGCTCCGCACCCCAGTGGTTGGCGGCACAAAGATGCAAAGCTGTAATGATATTGTTGTCCTGATCAACGCTGACCAGGGCCATATCCTCCTGTACCTGGCAGCCCAGCGCATCCCAGCCATTTTTGAATTGTCCGGCATCCGCGGTTGTCGTGAGAGTCACATCAAGCGTTCCGCTGTGTCGAAATACAAGGCGATCACCCGAAAGGCGACAACTCAATGCCAGGTGGTCGGACGTTGTATCTATATTGAACAGCCCGGGATGTTCTGCTGCCAGCTGTTTGGCGATGAACAGGTTAGCCAGGCGGCTGCCAGTGCTCTCTGCGGACAAGTTGCAGACGTATTTGCCAGGTCTTTCGCGCCGTGCCGACAGGGCATTGTGGCGATACGCTATAAACTGTGTGTCGATCTGGAAAAGCTTGCGATCAGCATCACCGTTGCCAAAGTCTTTTCCAAGCCTGCTGAGACCAGGCTCAATCCCGTAGCCGCCGGGATTGAGCGGAAAGTAGCGAGCAGGTTCTGGCAGGAAGGGTTTGTTTGGCAAGGCAGTCGCAACCAGGTCTAGAGTATGTTTGCAGGATTAATATCGGAAATTTGGAGAATAGGGGTTCCGCAAACACCTGTCTATCGGGGCTGGACTAGACTGAGCCGGGAGCAACAATCCGGTTACGGTTCCGGTGGGGGTGTCGTGATCGAACATCATGAGCATAACGGGAAATTCCTTCAATTCGCTGACGTGTCGCCCGGTTTCCGGGTAAGATGCAGCCATGACTAGCAGTCGTATAACCATTCTGCGCATTCTTTCCGATGGCGAGTTTCATTCCGGCAAGCTTATGGGTGACAGGCTGGCGATCACCCGTGCCGCCGTGAACAAGATTATTCAACAGCTTTGCGCCTCCGGGCTTGAGATTCATTCGGTTACCGGCAAGGGTTACCGGCTTGCTGAGCCGCTTGAATTGCTGGATCGAGACCGGGTGATGAGCATCATCAACGGCTCCGGTCATAGCGACGTTGAACTGGAAATACACGAGCAGCTGGAATCGACAAGTCGTTATCTTGTCGATAAAAAAAGCTTGTCAGAAAACTCGCTGGTTTGCATGGCTGAGCACCAGACGGCTGGTCGCGGCCGACGTGGCCGGCTATGGCAAGCTACGCCTTACCGAAATATTCTAATATCTGTTTCACAGAGGTTGCCGTTACGCCCACCCCAGGTTGCCGGACTTAGCCTGGCCATCGGCGTTGGTATTGTTGAATCCCTGGAGGTATTTGGTTACCGGGGCGTAAAGCTCAAGTGGCCAAACGATCTCATGTGGGAGGGACACAAACTTGGTGGAGTGCTGGTCGATATGCAGGGTGAATCGGAAGGCCCGACCCGGCTAGTCGTCGGGCTCGGGCTGAATCTGCATATGGTTAACCAGGATGCCGAGTCCATAGACCAGCCCTGGGTCGATCTTCGCAATGTTCCCGGACCGCCGACTGTCTCACGAAATGAGCTGGCCGGTCATTTGGCGGTCGCGATGATCTCCGTGTTCCACGAATTTGTGGACAAAGGTTTTGAGAGTTTTCGTAACCGCTGGTTGTCGCGCAACGCTTATGCTGACAAGCCTGTTGTGTTGATTCAGGGTGACAGTACCGAGGAAGGCATTATTCAGGGTGTTGATGAATACGGCGCCTTGTTGTTGCGTACCAGTGCCGGGATTAGTGCGCATCATTCAGGCGAAGTCAGCCTGAGGCTGATGAAATGATGCTGCTCATCGACCAGGGAAACAGCAATATCCGCTGGGCAGTGCGTGACGCTGACAGCTGGACGACCGGTGAAGGCATGGGTTTTGTGGATAGCGTTGTTGCAAAACCGGGCCGGGTATTGATCAGCAGTGTTGCTGGCGATGAACGGCGCCTCGAGCTGCAATCCTGGCTGAAATCAACATGGAATATTGTGCCCGAATGGCTTGAGGCGAAGCCCTCTCAGCTGGGTGTATATAATTGTTACGATGAACCGGGCCGCCTGGGCGTAGACCGCTGGTTGGCGGTGATCGCGGCATATCATCTTTCTACGGGGGCCGTTTTAGTGGTAGATGCCGGAACCGCGTTAACGGTTGATGCGGTGGATAAGGACGGCAAAATGCTGGGCGGTGCCATTTTTCCTGGCCCGGGACTGATTGCCGCGTCGCTAGGCCGCGGAACGGGTCGAATCGGCGAAGTCGTGTTAAACCTGACCACCAAAGACAATGGTCCCGAATCCTCGACGTCGTTGGCTGTGTCAGCAGGGGTCGCGGTGGGATACCCGGCCGCTGCAATTGCCCTGGTGTTGTACTACTGGCAACGACTGCCAAAAAACTCACCCGTATGGGTGACTGGCGGCGGCGGCATCAGCTTGATGGAAGAGTTCTCGGGCCAGGCAAAAACCGATCCGACGTGTGCAATTGCAGATATAATTGAGCGCATGACTTACCAACCAGATCTCGTCTTGAAGGGCTTGGAAATGGCGGCGGGAGAACCCCGATGAAGTGGCTGTTTTCAGGCCTGTTGCTGGCCAACGTTGGCATGTGGATGTGGGGTAACTGGTATGTGACCGACGCTGCGGTGCCTGCAGCCCTGGAGGCGAGACCGGAAATTGCCCCTGAAAAGATGCGGCTGTTGTCAGAAGCAGACGCTGCGGCTATGCAGGCACGGGCTCAAACAGCGCCGCAGACCACCGTGCTCACTGATGTCTCACCGCCCCGAATGTGTTACCGAATCGGGCCATTTGAGAAAGAAGCATCACTGAAGCCGGTTCGCCAGTGGCTGGCAGATTATGTTGTGTCGGCCGCGCCCTCCGAGTCAGAGCAGGAAGTGACCTCCTACCGCGTCTACATCAAGCCCTTGGCCTCGGCTCAGGAGGTCGCGGCCATGCGTTCACGACTGAACCGGGCGGGGTTCCGGGATCATGCGCTGATCCATGAATCCGGTATGAAAAATGCGATTTCTCTTGGTGTTTTTGCGGTCAAGAAAAATGCCGCTGCCCATATGCGCCGGCTCGAAAGAAAGGGATTCAAGGTTAGCCGGCAAACTCTGGTGCGGTACCAGAAGCACTATTTTATTGATATCAAATCGGAAAAGGACCTGAAACCTGTGCTCGCCAAGCGAAACTGGGATCAGGCGCGAGCGCAGGAGGTGCAGTGCCGGCCTGTCGCCGCGGCGAAGCAAGGCTGAAAATTGGGCGAAATTTCCGGTGATTTGCAGTTGCTTCTGTTTGCCATAGTTTCTTACAATACGCGCCCACATCATCTGTGCCCGCATAGCTCAGTAGGTAGAGCAACTGACTTGTAATCAGTAGGTCGTTGGTTCAATTCCGACTGCGGGCTCCATTTTATTTTTTTATACTTACGTCCCGTCCAGAAAAAGCAGAAGAGAAGACTTATGGAAAAATTTCCGGCCGATGCCATAGAAATGATTCGCAGCCATTACGAATCGCTCGGAGAGCGACTGGATTCCATTCGCAAGCGCCTCGATCGCCCCATGACTCTGGCGGAGAAAATCCTGTTTTCTCACTGGCTGGACAGCGGCGCCGGATTGCCGGAGCGAGGCAAGACTACGGTGGGCCTGAGGCCTGATCGCGTGGCCATGCAGGATGCCACGGCACAAATGGCCATTCTCCAGTTTATGACCGCCGGCCGTAAAGAAGTGGCGATTCCGTCTACCGTACATTGCGATCACCTGATTCGCGCCAAGGTGGGTGCCAAGAGCGATCTGGCGGTCGCATCGGATACCAATCACGAGGTCTATGCATTTCTTCAGTCTGCCGCGGCGAAATACGGCATGGGTTTCTGGGAGCCGGGTTCAGGCATCATCCACCAGGTGGTGCTGGAAAATTACGCATTCCCGGGCGGCCTGATGATTGGTACCGACTCTCATACGCCGAACGCCGGCGGTCTTGGTATGGCCGCCATTGGTGTTGGTGGTGCCGATGCCGTTGATGCCATGGTGGGACTGCCGTGGGAGCTGATGTGGCCAAAACTGATTGGCGTCAAGTTGACCGGCACGATGTCAGGCTGGACCAGTGGCAAGGACGTGATCCTGAAGCTGGCCGGGCTGCTGACAGTAAAAGGCGGCACTAACAAGATCGTTGAATATTTTGGTCCTGGCACTGAGTCCTTGTCATGCACAGCCAAGGCGACAATAACCAACATGGGAGCGGAACTGGGTGCGACCACATCCGTCTTCCCGTTTGACTCAAGAATGGCCGACTACTTGCGCGCCACCGAGCGTGAAGAAGTGGCGCGCCTTGCCGAAGGTGCTGCCCGCCACCTGATCGCAGATCCGGAAGTGATAGAGAATCCGTCTGACTACTACGACGAAATTGTTGAAATCGATTTGTCCGGGCTGGAGCCACATATTGTCGGTCCGCACACGCCTGACCTGGCGCGACCGGTATCGCAGATGAAAGCCGATGCCAAAAAGAATGACTATCCGCTGAATGTTACCGCCGCCCTGATAGGCAGCTGCACCAATTCATCGTACGAAGACATTGGCCGGGCCGCGCACCTGGCACGCCAGGTCAAGGCGGCGGGTGGCAAGGCGAAGATTCCGTTTATGGTCACGCCAGGCTCAGAACAGGTGCGTGCGACGATTGAGCGTGATGGCTTGTTGGCAGACCTGGAAGCGGTTGGCGCCACCGTGCTGGCCAATGCTTGTGGGCCCTGTATTGGTCAGTGGGATCGCGTGGATTCCGTCAAGGACGAGCCCAATTCTATTTTGACCTCCTATAATCGCAATTTCCCGCGCCGCAACGATGGCAGCCCGACGACCAGTGCTTTTATCGGCAGCCCCGAAGTGGTGACTGCTTATGCATTTACCGGGTCATTTGACACCAACCCGCTGGTGGATGGCATCACACTCGAAAATGGCGAGAAATTAAAGCTGGAGCCTCCGGTCGCTGATGAGCTTCCGGCCAAGGGCTTTGATCGTGGCGCCAGCGGCTACCAGCCACCTAGCGAAGACGGTGCCAGCGTCAAGATTGATGTGGCTTTGGATAGTGAGCGCTTGAGTCTGCTCGAGCCTTTCGAGCCGGTCGACAAGGTCGCTGGTTACCAGGATTTGCCCGTATTGCTAAAGGCAGCAGGCAAATGCACAACTGATCATATTTCCCCGGCCGGCCCGTGGCTGAGGTTCCGCGGCCACCTGGATCGCATCAGTGACAATATGTATTCCGGCGCCAACAATGCATTCGGCACCGAAACCGGTACCGGTTTTAACGTGATATCGGCACAGGAAAATCAGCCACTGAACGCCATCGCCCGCGCCTACAAGGCTCAAGGTCAAGGTTGGGTGGTGATCGGTGATGAAAATATTGGTGAAGGCTCGTCTCGCGAACATGCTGCCATGAGTCCGCGTCACCTGGGCTGCCGGGTTGTGTTGAGCCGAAGCTTTGCCCGTATCCATCAGACTAACCTGAAAAAGCAGGGCGTTTTGCCGCTCACGTTCAGCAATCCCGCCGATTATGACAAGATTCGACGGGATGATCGCTTGTCATTCCAGGATCTGGACAAAATCGCGCCCGGCTCAACGGTGTCGGTAAATATTCGTCATGCTGATGGCGCTATTGAAACCATTGAGGCCGGTCATACCATGACTCGCGAGCAGATCGACTGGTTTGTTGCCGGGTCGGCACTCAACCTGATTCGACAACAGCAGGCGTAGGGTGTGACTGAATGAGCAAAAAGCCCGACTGCCAAGTCGGGCTTTTTGTATGACGGGCGTCAGGATTTCTTCAGGCGCACAATTCCCATCATTCTCAGCGCCCACTTTTCAAACAGCGGTTCAGATACGCCTTTTTTCATCTTGCGAATGAAATACTTCTCAAACGCGATCTTGGCCCAGTGTACCCACCTGCCGGTTTTGAACCAGGTGACATTGCGTGGCGGAATTTGTGGCAGGGCGATGAAGGCAGCGCCGGTATCGCCGAGATCGGCAAGACAAAACGCGTTCCAGGTCGCCTTGTGGATGGGTGCATAGCCGGTGAGCTCGGCACGGATATTATGGACAATGGCTGACACCATGGATTCGATCATATAGCCGGTTTTCGGTGCGCCTGTAGGTACCGGCGTTGCCTCGACAGGCGGGATGGCGATGCAGACGCCGGCGGAGAAAATATTTTTGTATTTTGGGCTGCGTTGATTCTCGTCAACGATAACGAAGCCTCGTGGATTACACAGACCCTCAACGGCGGCTACCGCATCAACGCCCTTGAATCCTGGCAGCATCATGGAGTGCCTGAATTCCAGTTCATGCTGCTGAAACAGTTCGCCTTTGCGATCATGCTCATCAATGAACATCTTGCCCTGTTCAACCCTGGTCACCTTGGCATTGGTAATCCACTTGATGTGACGGTTGCGGAATTCGCTTTCCAGCAGGCCGTGTGAATCACCAACTCCACCCAGACCCAGGTGGCCAATATAGGGTTCGCTGGTAACAAAGGTCATGGGTACGCGGTCACGAACCCCTGCGCGCCTCAGTGCGGTGTCAAGAATGGCCGCATATTCGTAGGCCGGGCCAAAACAACTGGCAAACTGTACCGCGCCGACGATGACGTGACCCGGGTCTTTTACCAGTTTCTGAAAGTCTTCAAAGGACTTCTCGGCATGATTGACCGTGCAAATAGACTGGGTAAAGCCTTCCGGGCCGGAACCCGGCACTTCTTCAAAGGCGAGCCGGGGCCCGGTGGCAATAATCAGGTAGTCGTAATCAACGACGTCGCCAGATGCCAGGATCAGTTTGTTGTTTTGAGCCTCGATGTTGCTGACGGTTTCGGCAATGAAGTTGATTTTTTTCTTTCCGAGGTATTTTCCGATAGGCACAGTAATGGCGCCCCGTTTCCGCCAGCCCACGGCCAGCCACGGGTTGGAGGGTACAAACTGAAAATAGTCGTATTTATTGATGACGGTGATGGTGTGCTGTTTATCCAGCGCGGAGCGTAATTCATAGGCAGCCGGAACGCCGGCAATACCTGCTCCGAGAATAACAATGTGAGCCATGAGAAATCTCCAGACAGTTAGACATAGAGTTTCTCCACAAAATGCGAAAGAGCGGTCAGCGTCTGGTTATTATAGATGTCGAGGTGAAGGCGGGAGCCGTGCACGACATTGCTGAATCCGCGGCCAGCATAACGCAATTACTACAGACAATCCAAGCCAAAGATCTGCCGAAGAGCGGATATGCCCGTATCCCGTATTGCCGCGTAACCACGAAAACGGAGTTATGGGCGCAGTCTCGGCCTTAATCGTTGCCCTTGGTGCGAATCCGGAGCATAATCCGCGCCCACGACAGGTGTTGTGGATTGACTTCAGGTGACCGGCCTGGAGGCGTTTTCTTATTGACATTTGTCAGGCGCTTCATCACAATGCGCGGCTTATTTTGGGAGGGGTTCCCGAGTGGTCAAAGGGATCAGACTGTAAATCTGACGGCTCCGCCTTCGGAGGTTCAAATCCTCCCCCCTCCACCACTAAATTGTACGCAAAATCTCAGGAAATTGAGGTTGCGCGACCGGGATAACCGGCGAGGGTGAAAAACCCCGAGTTTTGCGGGTGTAGTTCAATGGTAGAACTTCAGCCTTCCAAGCTGACTACGTGGGTTCGATTCCCATCACCCGCTCCAGAATGGAAGTGGCGAGCAGCGAGGGTGAACTGACCTGCCGCCGGTAGCGGCTGCTAAAAATGGTTTTCGCCCATGTAGCTCAGGGGTAGAGCACATCCTTGGTAAGGATGAGGTCGGCGGTTCAATTCCGCCCATGGGCTCCAGATTTCCAGGGCGCAGCGTCGCCCAGGGATTTCGGGATCAGCATTTAGTTTGTAGATGTACTTAATATATATAGTAAACCGGGTCGGCATGGTCGGTATAAATCGACCGGATCCATTCACTAGGGCAACCAAAACGGAAAACGAAAGAGGCTCCCAAGATGTCCAAGGAAAAATTTGAACGCAACAAGCCCCACGTCAACGTGGGCACCATCGGCCACGTCGACCATGGCAAGACCACGCTGACTGCGGCCCTGACCAAGGTATTGAGCGCGAAGTCCGGCGGCGAGTTCAAGGATTACGCCGACATCGATAACGCCCCGGAAGAGCGTGAGCGCGGTATCACCATCGCCACCGCCCACGTGGAATACGAAACGGACGCGCGTCACTATGCCCACGTGGATTGCCCGGGCCATGCCGACTACGTCAAGAACATGATTACCGGTGCCGCCCAGATGGACGGCGCCATCCTGGTGGTATCTGCCGCTGACGGCCCGATGCCCCAGACCCGTGAACACATCCTGCTGGCCCGCCAGGTCGGCGTGCCGTACATCGTGGTCTACCTGAACAAGGCCGACCAGGTGGATGACGCCGAACTGCTGGAACTGGTGGAAATGGAAGTACGCGAACTGCTGGACAGCTACGACTTCCCGGGTGATGACACCCCGATCGTCACCGGTTCTGCGCTGAAGGCGCTGCAAGGCGACACCTCTGATATCGGTGAGCCGTCTATCGAGAAACTGGCCGCTGCCCTGGATTCCTACATCCCGCAGCCGGAACGCGCCGTTGACGGCGACTTCCTGATGCCAGTAGAAGACGTCTTCTCCATCTCCGGTCGTGGTACCGTGGTCACCGGCCGTATCGAGCGCGGCATCGTCAAGGTTGGCGATGAAATCCAGATCGTCGGTATCAAGGATACTGCCACCACCACCTGCACCGGCGTGGAAATGTTCCGCAAGCTGCTGGACCAGGGCCAGGCAGGCGACAACGTCGGTATCCTGCTGCGTGGCACCAAGCGTGAAGAAGTAGAGCGTGGCCAGGTACTGTGCAAGCCCAATTCCATCAAGCCGCATACCCACTTCGAAGCTGAAGTGTACGTGCTGAGCAAGGAAGAAGGCGGCCGTCATACCCCGTTCTTCAACGGTTACCGTCCGCAGTTCTACTTCCGTACGACTGACGTGACCGGTGCCTGCACCCTGCCGGAAGGCACGGAAATGGTTATGCCTGGCGACAACGTCAAGATGACCGTACAGCTCATCGCCCCGATCGCCATGGAAGATGGCCTGCGTTTCGCGATTCGCGAAGGCGGCCGTACCGTTGGCGCCGGTGTGGTATCGAAGATTATTGAGTAATTGGTGTCAGCCGCCGGTTTGCCGGCGGCGCGGCCTAACGAGGTTGATAGGCCAGTAGCTCAATTGGCAGAGCGGCGGTCTCCAAAACCGCAGGTTGGGGGTTCGATTCCCTCCTGGCCTGCCACGAATGTGGCGAGAGAGAACAGCGAGCAATGATGGATAAATTAAAGCTCATGGTGGCTGCACTGATTCTTGGTGCAGGTATTGGAGCGTTTTACTATTTTAGTGCTGAATCCGATCTGGTGCGGGTATCCAGTCTGCTGGTTGCCGGTGTCATCGCATTTCTGGTAGCGGTACAGTCAACGCAAGGACGTGCAGCAGTTGAGTTTGCTCGCAGCTCTCGCACCGAGTTGCGCAAGGTGGTATGGCCAACGGGCAAGGAAACCACCCAGGTAACGCTGGTAGTGATTGCCCTTGTAATTTTGATCGCGCTTTTCCTGTGGATCGTCGATTGGGCGCTGGGAAAGCTGGTCCTGATGCTGACCTGAGCGAGGTATAGGGTTTATGGCTAAACATTGGTATGTCGTGCACGCCTATTCCGGTTTTGAAAAACAGGTTGCCCGTTCGCTGAAAGAACATATCCATAATGCCGGTATGAGTGAGTATTTCGATGATGTGCTCGTGCCGACCGAAGAAGTGGTTGAGATGAAAGGTGGCCAGAAGCGCACCACTCAACGCAAGTTTTTCCCCGGCTACGTGCTGGTGAAAATGGAAATGAATGATGATACCTGGCATCTGGTGAAGAATACGCCGAAAGTGACCGGGTTTATTGGTGGTGTTGGTAACAAGCCGACACCAATCACCGAGAAGGAAGCCCAGGCAATTCTGCAACAGGTGCAGGAAGGCGTTGAAAAGCCGAAGCCGAAGTTTTCCTTTACCTCTGGCGAGGAAGTCCGCGTTATTGACGGTCCGTTTGCTGATTTCAATGGCACGGTCGAAGACGTGAACTACGACAAGAGCAAGCTGCGCGTAGCAGTTTCCATTTTTGGTCGTATGACGCCAGTAGAGCTGGATTTCAGTCAGGTCGAAAAGTCCTGATTGTTTGTTCAAACCTAAATTAACGGGGAGATCGGTGTTTGAATCATCGATCGCTTGAACCCGACGGAGTGCAATCATGGCAAAGAAAATCGATGCCTATATCAAGTTGCAGGTAGCTGCACAGGAAGCCAATCCCAGTCCACCGGTAGGTCCGGCCCTGGGTCAACGTGGCGTAAACATCATGGAATTCTGCAAGGCATTTAATGCCAAGACGCAGAAAATGGAAAAGGGCATGCCCATCCCCGTGGTGATCACCGTATACAGTGACAAGAGCTTTACTTTTGTTACCAAGACCCCGCCCGCTTCAGTATTGCTGAAGAAAGCAGCAGGCATCCAGAAGGGTTCTGGCGTTCCACATACCAATAAGGTAGGCAAGGTCACCCGCGCCCAGTTGGAAGAAATCGCCCAGACCAAGATGGCTGACCTGAATGCGTATGACGTGGACGCCGCCGTGAAAATTATTGCCGGCAGTGCACGCAGCATGGGTATTGAAACGGAGGGTGTGTAAATGGCCAAGAAGAGCAAGCGTATCAAGGCGCTGGCCGAGAAGGTTGAGCGCAACAGGTTTTACAGTCTTGATGAAGCGCTGACCCTGGTCAGGGAAACCGCATCAGCCAAGTTTGATGAATCCGTAGACGTCGCGGTTAACCTGGGCGTGGATGCACGTAAATCCGACCAGAACGTACGTGGCGCCACTGTTATGCCGCGCGGTACCGGCAAAACCGTTCGCGTTGCCGTATTTGCCCAGGGCGAACAGGCCGAAGCTGCCAAGGCAGCTGGTGCCGACATTGTCGGATTTGAAGACCTGGCTGAAGACATCAAGAAAGGCACGATGAATTTTGACATCTGTATCGCCACTCCTGATGCCATGCGTGTTGTTGGTCAGCTGGGCCAGATCCTGGGTCCCCGCGGCCTGATGCCAAACCCGAAGGTGGGAACGGTGACGCCGGACGCTGCCAAGGCGGTAAAGGATGCCAAGGCCGGACAGGTTCAGTTCCGCATCGACAAGGCCGGTATTATTCATTGCTCGATCGGCAAGGCTTCATTTGACGCCGAGGCACTGAAAGAAAACCTGAATGCACTGATTGCCGCATTGCAGAAGGCCAAGCCGGCTGCAGCCAAGGGTCAGTACTTCAAGAAATTTACCCTGTCCACGACCATGGGCCCGGGTATTGCTGTCGATCGCGCCAGTATCGACACGATTTAAAAGTATTTGAAGTCGACGCAGTCTGACTGCCGACGCTTCAAGGGCCGCGCCACAGCAGTACCGTGGTGCGGGTGTCTAAGACCGTAGGTGTGCGTGAGCACTTAATGTCATCGGTTGTATTGATGATGAAACCTACGCAGACGGTGTTTCGAATACAGGAAGGGTATAGCCCTGTAAACCTGAATACGATCACCGGCTAACGCTGTAACGGAGGTGACTCGAATGAGTCTGAACCTGGAGCAGAAAAAGGCCGTTGTGGCTGAGGTATCCGAAGTAGTCAAGGGTGCTGAAGCAGCTATCGTGGCTGAATATCGCGGCTTGACCGTCGGGCAGATGACTGAACTTCGTCGCAAAGCGCACGAAGCCAACGTCTTTTTGCGCGTGGTCAAGAATACGCTCGCCCGTCGCGCAGTAGAAGGAACCGATTTTGAATGCCTGAAAGATGAGCTGACTGGTCCGCTCGCTTTTGCGTGTTCAGACGATCCTGCTGCTGTTGCCAAGGTGCTGGCTGAGTTTGCCAAGACCAACGACAAGCTGGTCATCAAGTCTGGCGCCATGTCAGGCAAATTGATGAGTGCAGCTGAGCTGGATGCATTGGCGAAACTGCCGGGCCGCGAACAGTTGCTGGCTATGCTGCTTGGAACCATGCAGGCGCCGGTACAGAAATTTGTCCAGACCCTCAACGAGGTTCCTGGCAAGTTTGTCCGTACCGTGGCTGCTGTGCGTGATGCCAAGGAAGCCGCCTGAGGCGAATACCAGCGCTACAACACTTTTTCGATTAAGAGCCGTAAGTTAATTTATTCAGGAGAATAGAAATGGCTGTATCTAAAGAAGATATTCTGGAATCAATTTCCAACATGACCGTTCTTGAGCTGTCTCAGCTGATCAAGGACATGGAAGAAAAGTTCGGCGTATCTGCCGCTGCCGCTACTGTTGCCGTTGCTGCTCCTGCGGGTGGTGATGCCGGTGCTGCCGCTGCCGAAGAGAAGGACGAGTTCGACGTAGTCCTGACCGAAGCCGGCGCCAACAAGGTTTCCGTTATCAAGGCCGTACGTGCCGTCACCAGCCTGGGACTGAAAGAAGCCAAGGACCTGGTTGAATCCGCACCGGCGACTGTCAAGGAAGCAGCTGCCAAGGCTGAAGCCGAAGACATGAAGAAGCAGCTGGAAGCAGCTGGCGCCAAGGTCGAGCTCAAGTAAGACTTTGGATCAGCGAGGCTCGCTGACAAAGCTGTTCCGGTCAAACCATGACCGGGCAGCGATGGAACCGACGGGAAAGGCTGGCGCCAAGGGGTGCCGGCCTGTTCCTGTTTGCATATTAGTGATCGGGCATTAACCGGTTGTTAATGAACAGGGTTTACTGATACAGGCCGAGGAATAGAATGGGTTACGCATTCACCGAAAAGAAACGTATTCGCAAGAATTTTGGCAAACGTCCGCATGTTCTGGACGTGCCTTATCTTCTGCAAATCCAGAAAGACTCTTTCAGGAAGTTCCTGCAGGCGGAGACCGAGCCTGAGCAGCGAATTGACCAGGGTCTGCAAGCGGCTTTTAAGTCGGTATTCCCGATCGAAAGTTACAACGGTAACGCAGCCCTGGAGTTTGTCAGCTATCGCCTGGGCGAACCGGCTTTTGACGTCAAGGAATGTCAGCAGCGCGGCCTGATCTATTCGGCACCCTTGCGTGTCAAGGTTCGACTTGTAGTGTTCGACAAGGACGATACCACCGGCAGCAAGACTGTGCGTGACATCAAGGAGCAGGAAGTCTACCTCGGCGAAATCCCGCTCATGACTGACAACGGTACGTTTGTCATAAATGGCACCGAGCGTGTCATTGTTTCCCAGCTGCACCGTTCGCCGGGCGTGTTTTTCGAACACGACTACGGCAAGACCCATTCTTCGGGCAAGCTGCTGTTTTCTGCCCGCGTGATTCCGTATCGCGGCTCCTGGCTGGACCTGGAGTTCGATCCCAAGGATGTGCTGTACGTCCGCATTGACCGTCGTCGCAAGCTGCCATCAACCATTTTGCTGCATGCGCTGGGCCTGACCCGCGAGGATATTCTCGGACTGTTTTTTGAAACGGATACGTTCCACCTTGGCAAAAAAGAGATCAAGGTGGACCTGGTGGCCGAACGCCTGCGTGGCCAGCAGTTTGAATTTGATATTTCAACCGGCAAGGGCGAGGTAGTTGTTGAGGCCGGTCGCCGTGTTACCGCTCGTCATATCCGTGAACTGGACAAGTCACGACTCAAAACACTGGCGGTACCGCCATCGTTTGTCGTCGGCCGTTCGCTGGCACACAACATCATCGATACTGAAACCGGTGAACTGGTTGCCGAAGCCAATACGGTAATCAGCGACGAGCTGCTCGAAAAGCTGCTCACCATGGGTATCGATACGATCCAGACGATTTACACCAATGACCTGGACCAGGGACCGTTCGTTTCCGATACGTTGCGCCTCGATCCGACCAACGACGCACTGGAAGCGCAAATTGAAATTTATCGCATGATGCGCCCGGGCGAGCCGCCGACAAAGGATGCTGCCCAGGGCCTGTTTAACAACCTGTTCTTCTCGGCAGATCGCTACGACCTGTCTGCTGTCGGCCGTATGAAATTCAACCGTCGCCTTGGTCGCGACAGTGATGAAGGCCCGGGCATCCTGAGCAAGGAAGACATCATTGATGTCATGAAGACCCTGATCGACCTGCGTAATGGCAAGGGCGAAATTGATGATATCGATCACCTGGGTAATCGCCGCGTTCGTTCCGTCGGCGAACTGGTTGAAAACCAGTTCCGAATCGGCCTGGTGCGCGTGGAGCGTGCCGTCAAGGAGCGCCTGACGCTGGCTGAAAGTGAAGGCCTGATGCCGCAAGAGATGATTAATGCCAAACCGGTATCGGCGGTCATCAAGGAATTCTTCGGTTCTTCGCAGTTGTCGCAGTTCATGGATCAGACCAACCCGCTGTCGGAAGTTACTCACAAGCGCCGTGTTTCTGCATTGGGTCCTGGTGGCTTGACCCGTGAGCGCGCAGGTTTTGAAGTGCGTGACGTTCACCCGACGCATTATGGCCGTGTATGCCCGATCGAAACACCTGAAGGTCCGAACATCGGTTTGATCAACTCGCTGTCGTGTTTTGCCCGCACCAATGAATACGGGTTCCTGGAAACACCGTACCGCAAGGTCAATAACGGCAAGGTAACCGAACAGATTGATTTCCTGTCCGCCATTGAAGAAAGCAAGTTTGTTATTGCCCAGGCCAACGCTACCCTGGACAAGAATGGCAAACTTATAGACGAACTGGTGTCTTGCCGTAACCGCAATGAATTCCTGTTGTCGACGCCAGACCAGGTTGAATATATCGACGTTGCGCCGTCACAGATCGTATCTGTTGCGGCCAGCCTGATTCCTTTCCTTGAGCATGACGATGCCAACCGTGCATTGATGGGTTCAAACATGCAACGCCAGGCAGTGCCTACGCTGCGGAGTGAGAAGCCGTTGGTGGGTACCGGCATGGAGCGAATTGTTGCTGTCGACTCCGGCGTAACCGTGGTCGCCAAGCGCGGTGGCATGGTGGATTCTGTTGATGCCGCGCGCATCGTTGTTCGCGTCAATGATGATGAAACCGGTCCGGGCGAAGTTGGTGTGGATATCTACAACCTGACCAAGTATCAGCGTTCCAACCAGAACACCAATATCAACCAGCGACCACTGGTGAAGGTGGGTGACATTGTTGCCGTTGGTGATGTGCTGGCTGATGGTCCTTCAACCGATATGGGCGAACTGGCCCTGGGCCAGAATGTCCTTGTCGCGTTTATGCCCTGGAACGGCTACAACTTCGAAGACTCGATTCTCATCTCCGAGCGCGTGGTCGAACAGGATATGTATACCACTATCCACATCGAGGAGTTGAACACGGTTGCCCGTGATACCAAGCTGGGCCCTGAAGAAATCACCCGTGATATTCCCAATGTCGGTGAGGCAGCACTGAGCAAGCTGGATGAATCCGGCATCGTTTATATTGGTGCCGAGGTCAAGGCCGGCGACATCCTGGTGGGCAAGGTCACCCCGAAGGGTGAAACCCAGCTTACCCCGGAAGAAAAACTGCTGCGCGCTATCTTTGGAGAAAAGGCATCCGATGTGAAGGATACCTCGCTGCGCCTGTCTTCCGGCATGTCCGGTACCGTTATCGATGTACAGGTTTTCACCCGCGACGGCGTGGAAAAAGATGCGCGTGCCAAGGCTAATGAAGAATACGAACTTGAGCGGGTCAAGAAAGACCTGAACGATCAGTATCGTATTGTTGAAGACGACGCCTTTGCCCGTCTTGAGAGAATGCTGATTGGCAAGGTCGCCGATGGCGGTCCTGCAGGGCTTAACTCTGACGACAAGCTGACCAAGGCTTACCTGACAGAATTGCCGCGCCAGCAGTGGTTCGACATTCGCATGCGCAATGAAGATGCAAGCCAGGCACTTGAGCAGATTCGCGAACACCTGAAGCAGCAGCAAGAGTTGTTTGCCGCGCGCTTCACAGAGAAGAAAGTCAAGCTGACATCAGGTGATGACCTGGCGCCTGGCGTTCTGAAGATGGTGAAAGTATACGTAGCAGTCAAACGTCGTCTGCAGCCTGGAGACAAAATGGCGGGACGTCACGGCAACAAGGGTGTCATTTCACGCATTGTTCCTGTTGAAGACATGCCGTACATGGAAGATGGCACGCCGGTGGACGTCGTGCTGAATCCGCTGGGCGTGCCATCACGTATGAACGTGGGCCAGATACTCGAAACCCATCTCGGTTGGGCCGCCAAGGGCCTGGGCAAAAAGATTGGCCGAATGCTTGATGAGCAGCGTTCCATTGCCGAGATGCGTGAATTTGTTGCCCAGATATACAACCGGTCGGGCCGTTCGGAAGACCTGGATTCGCTGACTGACGATGAGTTCCTTGAACTGGCCGCAAACCTGACCAAGGGTGTACCTATGGCTACACCGGTATTTGACGGCGCCTCGGAAGAGGAAATCAAGGTAATGCTGGAACTGGCGGACCTGCCGGTTTCGGGGCAGACCACTCTGTATGATGGCCGCAGCGGCCAGGCGTTCGATCGCCCGGTTACCGTTGGCTACAAGTACGTACTCAAGCTGAACCACCTTGTCGATGACAAGATGCACGCGCGTTCAACCGGTCCTTACAGCCTGGTTACACAGCAGCCTCTCGGCGGCAAGGCACAATTCGGTGGTCAGCGTTTCGGTGAAATGGAAGTGTGGGCGCTGGAAGCCTATGGCGCGTCCTACACCTTGCAGGAAATGCTCACGGTCAAGTCAGACGACGTGCATGGTCGTACCAAGATGTTTGAAAACATCGTCAAGGGTAACCATCGCATGGAAGCCGGCATGCCGGAGTCGTTCAATGTTCTGCTCAAGGAAATCCGGTCATTGGGCCTGGATATTGATCTCGAGCAGAAATAAGCAAGGACTCGTTTCGGAACCGAATTTGGATAGTCGGGCGCAGCCCGAATAACTGAGGAAATAGCATGAAAGATCTTTTCAATCTGTTCAAGCAACCCGGCAAACCGGAAGACTTTGATGTCATTCGCATTGGTTTGCCATCACCAGAGAAGATCCGTTCCTGGTCATTTGGCGAGGTCAAGAAGCCTGAGACCATCAATTATCGTACGTTCAAGCCGGAACGTGACGGCCTGTTCTGCGCCAAGATTTTCGGCCCGGTAAAGGACTACGAATGCCTGTGTGGCAAGTACAAGCGCCTGAAGCATCGTGGCGTGATTTGTGAAAAGTGCGGCGTTGAAGTCACCCAGTCCAAGGTGCGTCGTGAGCGTATGGGCCATATTGAACTGGCCAGCCCGGTAGCCCATATCTGGTTCCTCAAATCACTGCCATCACGCATGGGCCTCATGCTTGACATGACCTTGCGTGAAATCGAGCGCGTACTCTATTTTGAAGCCTATGTCGTGGTAAACCCGGGCATGACCACGCTTGAGCCGCGCACGCTGCTGTCAGAAGAAGCCTATCTCAATGCGATCGAGGAATTCGGTGACGAATTCGACGCGCGCATGGGTGCCGAGGCGATTCGTGACCTGCTCAAGGACATTGAGCTGGAAGACGAGGCCAAGCAGCTGCGTGAAGAGCTGTCAGCAACCGGTTCCGAGACCAAGATCAAGAAATTCACCAAGCGCCTCAAGGTTCTCGAGGCGTTCATTCAGTCCGGCAACAAGCCGGAATGGATGATCATGGAAATCCTGCCGGTGCTACCACCCGAGCTACGCCCGCTGGTTCCGCTCGACGGTGGCCGTTTTGCCACATCAGATCTCAATGACTTGTATCGTCGCGTTATTAATCGAAACAATCGACTGAAGCGTCTGCTGGATCTTAATGCCCCGGACATCATTGTCCGCAACGAAAAGCGCATGCTGCAGGAAGCGGTTGACGCACTGCTGGATAACGGTCGTCGCGGCAAGGCCATTACCGGCGCCAACAAGCGCCAGCTCAAGTCGCTGGCTGACATGATCAAGGGCAAGCAGGGACGTTTCCGTCAGAACCTGCTCGGCAAACGTGTTGACTACTCCGGTCGTTCCGTAATCGTGGTAGGTCCGACGCTCAAGCTGCACCAGTGTGGCCTGCCCAAGAAGATGGCGCTTGAACTGTTCAAGCCTTTTATCTTCGGCAAGCTCGAAGCGCGCGGCCTGGCGACCACTATCAAGGCCGCCAAGAAGATGGTTGAGTCTGAAACCGCTGAAGTCTGGGACGTTCTTGAAGAAGTGATTCGAGAGCACCCGGTGCTGTTGAACCGCGCACCAACCCTGCATCGTCTCGGTATCCAGGCGTTTGAGCCGGTACTCATCGAAGGCAAGGCTATCCAGTTGCACCCGCTGGTTTGCGCGGCCTATAACGCTGACTTTGACGGTGACCAGATGGCGGTACATATTCCGTTGTCGCTGGAAGCCCAGCTCGAGGCCCGTTCACTGATGATGTCGACCAACAACGTGTTGTCGCCGGCCAGTGGTGAGCCAATTATCGTGCCGTCACAGGACATCGTGCTTGGTTTGTACTACGCAACCCGCAAGCGCGTTAACGAAAAAGGTGAAGGCGGGGCATTTTCCGATGTGGCTGAAGTACAGCGTGCCTATGATTCAGGCTACCTGTCACTTCATGCTGCAGTAAAGGTTCGTATTCGTGAGCGCCTGTACGATGACGAAGGCAATGTAGTTGAAACCACGAAGCTCTACGATACAACTGCCGGTCGGGCAATGCTGTCAGAACTGTTGCCGGTGGGCATGCCGTTTTCCGAGGTCAACCTTGATCTGAAGAAAAAGGCCATCTCGGCGCTTATCAACAACTGTTACCGCCGTGTTGGTCTGAAGGACACCGTTATTTTCGCAGATCGATTGATGTATACCGGATTTGCTTATGCAACCCGCGCCGGTATTTCCATTGGTTCTGACGACATGATGACGCCGCCGGAAAAGGTGGACATTCTTGGTCATGCCGAGGACGAAGTAAAAGCGATCCAGAAACAGTACCAGTCTGGCTTGTTGACCGATGGTGAACGCTACAACAAGGTCGTTGATATCTGGACCCATACGTCCGAGCGTGTTGCCAAGTCGATGATGGATCAAATGGGGTCTGAGGATGCGACCGATGCCGAAGGTAACGCGGTCAAGCAGGATTCTTTCAACTCAATCTTTATGATGGCGGATTCGGGCGCGCGAGGCAGTGTCGCCCAGATACGTCAGCTTGCCGGTATGCGTGGTTTGATGGCCAAGCCGGACGGCTCCATTATTGAAACACCTATTACTGCCAACTTCCGTGAAGGTCTGAACGTCTTGCAGTACTTCATCTCCACGCACGGTGCGCGCAAGGGTCTTGCCGATACTGCGCTGAAGACCGCCAACTCCGGTTACCTGACTCGTCGACTTGTTGACGTCTGCCAGGACCTGGTTGTAACCGAAGAAGACTGTGGCACGACTACCGGTGTCGTCAAGCAGGCCCTGGTAGAAGGCGGCGAAGTGGTCATTCCGCTGCGCGACCGAATCCTGGGTCGTGTTGTAATCGGCGATATCAAGGACCCGGCCGACAGCAAGACTGTGCTGGTAGAAGACGGCACCATGCTGGACGAAGCGCTGGTTTCGCTGCTGGAAGAAAAGAATATCGACCAGATTATTGCCCGCTCGCCGGTAACCTGCGACACCCGTTACGGCATTTGCTCCAAGTGTTATGGTCGCGACCTGGGTCGCGGACACCTGGTCAACCAGGGCGAGGCAGTGGGTGTAATCGCTGCCCAGTCAATTGGTGAGCCCGGTACCCAGCTGACCATGCGTACGTTCCACATCGGTGGCGCGGCATCGCGAGCAGCCGCTATCAGTAATGTTGAAATCAAGACCAACGGTACGCTCAAGTTCAACAACATCAAGCAGGTTGAGCACGCCAGTGGTGCCGTGGTTGCCGTATCTCGTTCAAGCGAGCTGATCGTCCAGGACGAACACGGCCGTGATCGCGAGCGCTACAAGATTCCTTACGGCGCAACCATTACTGTCAGCGACGGCTCCTCGGTCAAGCCGGGCAACGTTGTTGCCAGCTGGGATCCGCATACCCACCCGATTATTACCGAACTCGCCGGCAAGGTTCAGTTTACCGACATGGTTGAGGGTGTAACGGTGAACAAGCAGACCGACGAGCTGACCGGGCTGTCCACCTACGTCGTTATGGACGCCAAGCAGCAGCGCGGCGGCAAGGATGTGAAACCGATTATCGGCCTGGTCGATGATAATGGTGACGAAGTCATGATTCCTGGCACCAAGATCCCGGCCAAGTACAACTTGCCGGCCGGTGCCATTGTGACCGTTGAGAACAATCAGAAAGTTGGCACAGGTGACGTACTGGCCCGTATTCCGCAGGAAAGCTCCAAGACCCGTGATATCACTGGCGGTCTGCCGCGTGTAGCCGAGCTGTTCGAGGCACGCAAACCGAAAGATGCGGCGATCCTGGCCGAAGTATCGGGTGTGGTTTCATTTGGCAAAGAGACCAAGGGCAAGGTTCGACTGGTAATTACTGACAAGGATGGTGTCGACAATGAGTACCTTATCGCCAAGGGTCGCCATATTTCCGTGTTCGAGGGTGAATCCATCGAGCAGGGGGACACCATTGTGGAAGGCTCACCTGTGGCCAGCGATATTCTGCGTCTGCTGGGAACCGAAGCGCTCACCAATTATATAGTTGACGAAATCCAGGACGTTTACCGCCTGCAGGGTGTAAAGATCAATGACAAGCATATCGAAGTCATTATCCGTCAGATGTTGCGCAAGGTAATCATCCTGGATCCGGGCGATACCCTGTTCCTGCCGGGCGAGCAGGTTGAGCGGGCCCGCCTGCTGGAAGCCAATGATAGTACTGCTACCGAAGGCAAACGCCCGGCCGAGTACGAGCGTCAATTGCTGGGCATTACCAAAGCCTCCTTGTCGACCGAGTCATTCATCTCCGCGGCATCGTTCCAGGAAACCACCCGGGTTCTGACCGAGGCAGCAATCAACGGCAAACGGGATTCCCTCCGTGGACTGAAGGAAAATGTCATTGTCGGTCGTCTGATTCCGGCGGGGACAGGTCTTGCCCATCACCAGGATCGTCAGCGCAAGCGTCAGGATGCGATTGATGAGGCCCAGGCGCTGGAGAATGCACTGTCAATCAATCTCAGTTCCATCGGGACCACAGAAGGCGGGGATTCCGATGAGGCGGCAAACGCCTAAATCGCCCCGAAATACTTGACACAACGGGGGTGCGGTCATAGAATCGCGCCCCACCTGACGGGTCAGCCTAATACGCTGGCCTGTTGTTTTTGTTTATGGCTGGAGTGATCAATGCCGACTATTAACCAATTAGTCCGTAAACCGCGCAAGCGGGATGCGAAAAAGTCCAACGTCCCGGCACTGGAGGCCTGTCCCCAGAAGCGTGGAGTGTGCACTCGTGTGTATACCACGACTCCGAAAAAGCCGAACTCGGCTTTGCGTAAGGTGGCACGTGTGCGACTGACCAATGGTTACGAGGTTTCAACCTATATCGGTGGTGAGGGTCACAACCTGCAGGAGCACTCTGTGGTGCTCATCCGCGGTGGCCGTGTGAAAGACTTGCCGGGTGTGCGTTATCACACCGTGCGTGGCGCATTGGATACCTCTGGCGTGAGTGATCGTCGCCAGGGTCGATCCAAGTACGGCGCCAAACGACCCAAGTCCTAATCACACAGAAAAATTAACCGGAAGCGCCGCGTTTAGTCAAACGCGGCGTTTTGCGTCCCTAAGAAGCCTGATCGGTAGCTGCCAGGGACTGTTGAAAACGTAAACTTAGAGCGAAGCAAGGCTATGCCTAGAAGAAGAGAAGTACCAAAACGCCAGGTTCTGCCAGACCCGAAGTTTGGTAGTGAGAAACTGGCCAAGTTCATGAATGTGGTCATGCTCGACGGCAAGAAATCTGTCGCCGAAAAGATCGTCTATGGCGCGCTGGATCTGGTTGCGGAACGTACCAAGAAAGATCCGATGGAAATCTTCGACGTCGCCCTGGAAAACATTAGTCCAGTTGTGGAAGTAAAGAGCCGTCGCGTCGGTGGCGCGACCTATCAGGTTCCCGTGGAAGTGCGTCCGAACCGCCGTATGGCCCTGGCCATGCGCTGGCTAGTCGATGCTGCGCGTAACCGCTCTGAAAAATCCATGGGCCAACGCCTGGCTGGAGAGCTGTCAGAAGCAGCTGAAAAGCGCGGCAATGCCTTCAAGAAGCGCGAAGATGTGCATCGTATGGCAGAAGCCAACAAGGCTTTCTCGCATTATCGCTGGTAAGCAAGAATTTAGAGCAGAGGACAAGCAGTCGTGGCACGCAAAACTCCAATCGAGCGGTACCGTAACGTAGGCATTATGGCGCATATTGACGCCGGCAAGACTACGACTACCGAACGTATCCTGTTTTACACCGGTGTTTCACACAAGATTGGTGAAGTGCATGACGGCGCCGCAACCATGGACTGGATGGAGCAGGAGCAGGAGCGCGGCATCACTATTACGTCTGCTGCTACAACCTGTTTCTGGAAGGGCATGGAGCAGCAGTTCAAGGAACACCGTATCAATATTATAGATACGCCGGGCCACGTTGATTTCACTATCGAAGTAGAGCGTTCGCTGCGTGTCCTGGACGGCGCTGTTGCCGTGTTCTGCGCGGTCGGTGGTGTTGAACCGCAGTCCGAAACCGTATGGCGCCAGGCCAATAAATACGGTGTTCCGCGCATGGCGTTTGTTAACAAGATGGATCGTGCCGGTGCCAACTTCCTGCGTGTAGTGGAGCAGATCAAGAAACGTTTGGGTGCAAACCCGGTTCCGCTCCAGATGAGCATCGGTGCTGAAGACCAGTTTAAGGGCGTGGTTGACTTGATCAAGATGAAGGCCATCTTCTGGAGTGAAGATGACATGGGTATGACCTTCCGTGAAGAAGAGATCCCGGCTGACATCGCCGATACCTGTGCCGAGCTGCGTGAACAGATGATTGAATCTGCCGCCGAGGCCACAGAAGAGCTGATGGAAAAATACCTGGAAGAGGGTGAGTTGTCAGTGGCAGAGATCAAGAAGGGTCTGCGCATACGCACCCTGGCCAATGAAATCATCCCGGTTATGTGTGGTTCCGCCTTCAAGAACAAGGGTGTTCAGGCCATGCTCGACGCAATGGTTGAGTTCATGCCGTCACCGGTTGACGTGCCTGCCATCAAGGGTGTCCTTGATGACAAGGACGAAACCGAAGCTGAGCGCCATTCGTCCGATGAGGAGCCGTTTTCGGCCCTGGCATTCAAGATTGCGACTGACCCGTTTGTGGGTCAGCTGGTGTTCTTCCGCGTCTACTCAGGCGTCTTGAACTCCGGCGATACCGTTTATAACGCAGTGCGTCAGAAGAAAGAGCGCATTGGCCGAATTCTGCAGATGCACGCCAACTCTCGTGAAGAAATCAAGGAAGTGCGTGCCGGTGATATTGCCGCGGCAGTGGGTCTGAAGGACATCACTACCGGTGATACCCTGTGTGATCCGAACAACATTATTACCCTGGAACGCATGGAATTCCCGGATCCGGTTATCTCTCAGGCCGTTGAACCGAAGACCAAGGCAGACCAGGAAAAAATGGGCCTGGCACTTAGTCGCCTGGCGCAGGAAGATCCGTCATTCCGTGTTCGCACTGATGAAGAATCCGGCCAGACGATTATTTCCGGAATGGGCGAGCTCCATCTCGATATTATTATTGACCGTATGAGGCGTGAATTTGGCGTTGAAGCCAATGTCGGCGCCCCGCAGGTTGCCTATCGCGAAACCATTCGCAAGACCATCGAACATCAGCACAAGTACGCCAAGCAGTCAGGTGGGCGTGGACAGTACGGCGATGTTCATTTGCGTCTTGAGCCACAGGAACCGGGTGCCGGCTTCCAGTTTGTAGATGAAATCAAGGGCGGTGTGGTTCCGCGTGAATACATCCCCGCCGTCCAGAAGGGTGTTGAAGAAGCCTTGGGTCGCGGCATTCGTGCAGGCTTTCCTGTTGTGGACGTAAAGGTTGCGCTGTTCTTTGGTTCCTACCATGAAGTGGACTCGTCTGAAAACGCGTTCAAGATGGCCGGATCCATGTGTTTCCGTGAAGCGGCACAATTGGCAAACCCTGTTCTGCTTGAGCCCATCATGGCCGTGGAAGTTGTTACCCCGGAAGATTACATGGGCAGTGTGAACGGTGATCTGAATTCTCGTCGCGGTGTGATTCTTGGTATGGATGATGCCCCTGCCGGCAAGATCGTCAAGGCCGAAGTTCCGCTGGCAGAAATGTTTGGTTATGCCACCTCGTTGCGTTCCGCAACCCAGGGTCGCGCCAACTATAGTATGGAATTCAAGAAGTACGCGCCGGCGCCTAACAGTGTGGCGGAAACCGTCATCAAGAAGGCAAGCTGACGCGATCGGGTAATGGTTTAACGTTTTATACAAGATACAGAACGAGGCTCCCAAGATGTCCAAGGAAAAATTTGAACGCAACAAGCCCCACGTCAACGTGGGCACCATCGGCCACGTCGACCATGGCAAGACCACGCTGACTGCGGCCCTGACCAAGGTATTGAGCGCGAAGTCCGGCGGCGAGTTCAAGGATTACGCCGACATCGATAACGCCCCGGAAGAGCGTGAGCGCGGTATCACCATCGCCACCGCCCACGTGGAATACGAAACGGACGCGCGTCACTATGCCCACGTGGATTGCCCGGGCCATGCCGACTACGTCAAGAACATGATTACCGGTGCCGCCCAGATGGACGGCGCCATCCTGGTGGTATCTGCCGCTGACGGCCCGATGCCCCAGACCCGTGAACACATCCTGCTGGCCCGCCAGGTCGGCGTGCCGTACATCGTGGTCTACCTGAACAAGGCCGACCAGGTGGATGACGCCGAACTGCTGGAACTGGTGGAAATGGAAGTACGCGAACTGCTGGACAGCTACGACTTCCCGGGTGATGACACCCCGATCGTCACCGGTTCTGCGCTGAAGGCGCTGCAAGGCGACACCTCTGATATCGGTGAGCCGTCTATCGAGAAACTGGCCGCTGCCCTGGATTCCTACATCCCGCAGCCGGAACGCGCCGTTGACGGCGACTTCCTGATGCCAGTAGAAGACGTCTTCTCCATCTCCGGTCGTGGTACCGTGGTCACCGGCCGTATCGAGCGCGGCATCGTCAAGGTTGGCGATGAAATCCAGATCGTCGGTATCAAGGATACTGCCACCACCACCTGCACCGGCGTGGAAATGTTCCGCAAGCTGCTGGACCAGGGCCAGGCAGGCGACAACGTCGGTATCCTGCTGCGTGGCACCAAGCGTGAAGAAGTAGAGCGTGGCCAGGTACTGTGCAAGCCCAATTCCATCAAGCCGCATACCCACTTCGAAGCTGAAGTGTACGTGCTGAGCAAGGAAGAAGGCGGCCGTCATACCCCGTTCTTCAACGGTTACCGTCCGCAGTTCTACTTCCGTACGACTGACGTGACCGGTGCCTGCACCCTGCCGGAAGGCACGGAAATGGTTATGCCTGGCGACAACGTCAAGATGACCGTACAGCTCATCGCCCCGATCGCCATGGAAGATGGCCTGCGTTTCGCGATTCGCGAAGGCGGCCGTACCGTTGGCGCCGGTGTGGTATCGAAGATTATTGAGTAATTGAGATGACGAACCAGAAGATTCGAATTCGGCTGAAAGCCTACGATCACCGCCTGATCGACCGTTCCGCTTCAGAAATCGTGGAAACGGCCAAACGTACCGGCGCCATGGTCAAGGGCCCGATCCCTTTGCCAACTCGCATTGAGCGTTTCACGCTGCTGAGCTCTCCGCATGTCAACAAGAGTGCTCGAGACCAGTATGAAATTCGTACGCACAAGCGAATCATGGACATCATTGAGCCGACCGATAAAACGGTCGACGCGCTGATGAAACTGGATCTGGCTGCCGGCGTCGATGTAGAGATCAAGCTTAACTAATTTGTTGTTAAGCCAAACAGGTAGTTTAAAAAGGTAACGTGACATGGCACTTGGAATAATTGGCCGCAAACTGGGAATGACTCGCGTCTATGCCGAAGACGGCACTGCGACTCCCGTCACTGTTCTTGAAGTCACGCCTAACCGCGTAACGCAGGTCAAGAAACTTGAAAAAGATGGATACCGTGCCGTCCAGGTGACCGTCGGTAACCGCCGTCCCGGTCGTGTGACCAAGGCGATGGCTGGGCATTTTGCCAAGGCAGGCGTCGAAGCCGGGCGAATGGTCAGCGAATTTCGCCTGACTGATGGCGAAGGTGAAGAGCTGGCAGCCGGTGGCGAATTGAAAGTAGACATGTTCCAGGCCGGACAGAAAGTTGATGTCCAGGGTACATCTATCGGTAAGGGTTTTGCCGGTGTTATCAAGCGCCACCATTTCGGCGGTGGTCGTGCATCACACGGTAACTCGTTGAGTCATCGCGCCCCGGGTTCTATTGGTCAATGCCAGGATCCCGGCCGCGTGTTCAAGAACAAGAAGATGGCAGGGCAAATGGGTAACGTCGTACGTACCCAGCAGAATCTGGAAATTGTTCAGATTGATGCGGAAAAGAATTTGATGTTGGTGAAGGGCTCTATTCCGGGCTCAAAAGGCGCCGATGTTATTGTCAAGCCTTCGGTGAAGGCCGTGAGTGCAAGTGAATAAGGACTGGGCAATGAAACTCAGTGTAATGAAAGATGGCGGCGCAAAAACGGCGGATATGGATGTATCCGATGTGGTGTTTGGCGCTGCATTTAATGAAGACCTGGTTCACCAGATCGTGATTGCTTACCAGGCCAATGGCCGGCAGGGCAGTCGCGCTCAGAAGAATCGTTCTGCCGTAAGTGGCGGCGGCATCAAGCCATGGCGCCAGAAAGGCACAGGCCGGGCACGCGCCGGTACTATCCGTAGTCCAATATGGCGCGGTGGTGGCAAGGTGTTCCCGTCTTCACCGGATGAAAACTTTTCGCAGAAAGTGAACAAAAAGGTACACCGTGCCGGTATGCGTTCGATTCTGTCCGAGCTGGCTCGCCTGGAGCGCCTGGTTGCTGTTGAAGACATGGCTATGGCTGCACCGAAAACCCGCGAACTGGCCGGAAAGCTCGCAGCAATGAAGGCGGAAAAGAGCGTATTGATTGTTACCGAGACTGAAGACCGCAACCTGGTCCTGTCCGCGCGCAACCTGCCTTATGTCAGCGTTTGCGTAGCGTCGGCGATTAACCCGGTTAACCTGGTAGGCCATGAACAAATTATCATGACCACCGGAGCGGTGAAGCGTTGCGAGGAGATGCTGGCATGAAGGAAGAACAGGTCTACCAGGTAATTCTGGCACCGGTCATCTCTGAAAAATCCGCCCAGGCGGCGGACAAGCATGACCAGTATTGTTTCCGTGTACAGGAGACAGCAACCAAGCCGCAGATCAAACAAGCGGTGGAAAAGTTGTTCGATGTGAAGGTTAAATCCGTTCAGGTCAGCAATGTACGTGGAAAGATGAAGTACGGCCGCCATCCGGGCAAGCGCCCGAACTGGAAGAAGGCGTTCGTTCGCCTGCAAAGCGGCCAGGAAATCGATTTCATGGGAACAGGGTGATAGAAAATGGCAGTCGTTAAGTTAAAACCGACTTCGGCCGGTCGCCGTGGAACGGTACAGATCAAGGGTGATGGCCTGCACAAGGGCGCACCTTACGCGCCATTGGTTGAAAAGAAAGCTACGATTGATGGTCGTAACAATGCCGGTCGGGTAACCGTCCGCCACCGTGGGGGCGGCCACAAGCGCCACTATCGTGTTATTGATTTCAAGCGTAACAAGGACGGTATCCCGGCCCGTGTAGAACGCCTGGAATACGATCCGAACCGAAGTGCGCATATTGCACTGGTTCTGTACGCAGATGGCGAACGTCGCTACATCATTGCACCGAAGGGTGTAAATGCCGGTGCGGAAATTCTTTCCGGTCCGGAAGCACCGATCAAGCCAGGTTGCAACCTGCCGATCCGTAACATACCGGTTGGTAGCACGGTTCATTGCATTGAAATGAAACCGGGTAAGGGCGCGCAGTTGGCGCGTTCTGCCGGTGCCGGTGTTCAGCTGGTTGCACGGGAAGGCAGTTATGCCCAGGTTCGCCTGCGCTCCGGCGAAGTGCGCAGAATCCACGTTGATTGCCGCGCAACTATTGGCGAAGTGGGCAACTCGGAACACAGCCTGCGCAAGCTCGGTAAGGCCGGTGCAAAGCGTTGGCGCGGTATTCGTCCGACTGTTCGCGGCGTTGCCATGAACCCGGTCGACCATCCACATGGTGGTGGTGAAGGCCGCACTTCCGGTGGCCGTCACCCGGTCTCACCGTGGGGTATGCCGACCAAGGGTTACAAGACTCGCGCTAACAAGAGAACGGACAAGATGATCGTTCGCCGCCGTAAACGTAAGTAAAGAGGGTTAAATAGTGCCACGTTCAGTACATAAGGGCCCCTTCGTCGACCATCACCTGATGGCGAAAGTGTTGAAAGCACAGGAAGAGAACAGTCGCAAGCCGATCAAGACCTGGTCGCGGCGCTCGACTGTACTGCCGGAATTTATCGGCCTGACCATTGCCGTGCATAACGGACGTCAGCATGTGCCTATCCTGGTCTCCGATAACATGGTTGGCCACAAGCTGGGTGAATTTGTTCCTACGCGTACCTACAAGGGTCACGCGGCAGACAAGAAGTAATAGAGAGTTACTACGATGGAAGCGAAAGCCATTGCTAAAAATATCCGGACCTCGGCGCAAAAGGCGCGACTGGTCGCGGATCAGATTCGTGGACTGCCTGTAGACAAGGCGCTTGAATTGCTGCAGTTCAGTACCAAGAAGGCCGCGTTGCCAATTCGCAAGTGTCTCGAGTCTGCTATTGCCAATGCCGAACATAACGAAGGCGCGGACATAGATGAGCTGAAAGTCAGCCGAATTTGCGTTGACGAAGGTTCCGTCATGAAGCGTTGGCAAGCTCGTGCAAAGGGTCGTGGGGTACGAATTCTCAAACGTACCAGCCATATCAGCGTCACCGTTGGTGACAGCAAAGGGGGCAAATAATGGGTCAGAAAGTACACCCGATTGGAATGCGGCTTGGCGTAGTCCGTGACTGGACTGCCAGATGGTATGCAGGCGGCACCGACTTTGCGGACAACCTGATTACAGATCTGAAGCTGCGTGATTATCTTAAAGACAAGCTGAAAAACGCGGCAGTCAGCAAGATTCTTATTGATCGCCCTGCCCAGGAAAATATCAACGTAACGGTTCATACCGCGCGTCCCGGTATCGTCATCGGCAAGAAGGGTGAAGATATCGAGAAAATGCGCAAGGAGCTGAGTGCGTTTACCGGCCGCCAGGTTCATCTGTCGGTAGAAGAAGTGCGCAAGCCGGAACTGGATGCGCAACTGGTTGCCGAGAGCATTGCCCAGCAACTGGAAAAGCGTGTCATGTTCCGTCGCGCCATGAAGCGTGCCGTGCAGAACGCCATGCGTCTGCGCGCCGGTGGCGTCAAGGTTATGATCAGCGGTCGCCTGAACGGTGCAGAAATTGCCCGTACAGAATGGTATCGCGAAGGTCGTGTTCCGCTGCACACGCTGCGTGCGGATATCGACTATGGATTCGCCGAAGCAGCAACAACGTACGGCATCATTGGCATCAAGGTTTGGATTTTCAAGGGCGAGGTCTTTGATCGGGATGAAGCTGCTTCATTGGAAGCTGATTCCGGCAAAAAGGCCAGTGCCTGAGATTTCGGAGTAAAGAGAGATGTTACAACCGAAAAGAACAAAATTTCGCAAGGTGCAAAAAGGCCGTAACCGGGGCAATGCCCGCGGTACCAAGGTCAGCTTTGGCGAGTATGGTCTGAAAGCTACTACGCGTGGCCGCGTAACCGCGCGCCAGATCGAGGCTGCACGTCGTGCCATGACGCGTCACATCAAGCGTGGTGGTCGTATCTGGATTCGTATTTTCCCGGACAAGCCGATCTCCAAGAAGCCTCTTGAAGTTCGTATGGGTAAGGGCAAGGGTAACCCGGAGTACTGGGTATCCCAGGTCAAGCCAGGAGCAGTACTGTACGAGATGGAAGGCGTGACAGAAGAAATTGCACGCGAAGCGTTCCGTCTGGCTGCTGCCAAGTTGCCGGTACTTACAACATTTGTTTCTCGTCAGGTGGGCTAAATGAAGGCAAACAAGATTCGTGAGATGGATGCCACAGGCATGCAGAAAGAGCTGACAGCCCTGTACAAGGAACAGTTTGCGCTGCGTATGCAAAATTCGACTGGCCAGCTGGCGCAGACATCACAGTTGAAACGGGTACGTCGCGATATTGCCCGCATTCGTACCGTTATGAATGAAAAGTCTAAAGGTGAATCGGCATGAGTGAGCAAACACAAACTGCACGTTCAGTGACCGGTACCGTGGTCAGCAGCAAGATGGACAAGAGCATTGTCGTTGCTGTGGATCGGAAGGTGGCCCACCCGCTGTACAAGAAGTTTATTAGCCAGCGTACCAAGCTTCACGCTCATGATGAAAATAATGAGTGCGGAGAGGGTGATGTTGTAATGATTGAAGAGTGTCGTCCGCTGTCCAAAACCAAGTCCTGGAGACTGGTCAAGGTGGTTGAGAAGGCAGTGAAGGTATAGAGCGGAGCCAGAAACCATGATTCAGATGCAAAGCACGCTGACTGTGGCTGATAACAGTGGCGCTAAAAAAGTTCAGTGTATTAAGGTTCTGGGCGGTTCCAAGCGTCGCTATGCCGGTATCGGCGATATCATCAAGGTCAGTATCAAGGAAGCGATCCCGCGTGGTCGTGTGAAAAAGGGCGATGTGTACAACGCCGTTATCGTTCGCACCAAGAAGGGCGTGCGCCGCAATGATGGCTCTGTAATTCGCTTTGATAACAATTCTGCTGTTTTGCTGAACCAGGCACTGCAGCCGATTGGAACACGTATTTTCGGCCCGGTTACCCGTGAACTGCGCTCTGAAAATTTCATGAAAATCATTTCGCTGGCCCCCGAGGTCCTTTAAAAGCGGTGGATGACAATGGCCAAGATTAGAAAAGGCGACAAAGTCGTAGTGCTGACAGGCAAGGACAAGGGCAAGCAAGGCTCTGTTCTTCGTGTTCTGGATGACAACCGTGTATTGGTTGAGAAGATCAACATGATCACCCGGCACGTAAGACCGAATCCGAATCAGGGTGTAACCGGCGGGCGCGTTGAACAGGAAGCGCCGCTGCAGATTTCCAATGTAGCATTGGTAAATCCGGCCACAGGCAAGGCCGATCGTGTCGGTTACAAGATCCTGGAAGATGGCAAAAAGGTTCGTTACTTCAAGAGTAACGGCGAAGTTGCAGACGTTTAAGTTCGACAGGAACAAGAGCAATGACTCGACTGGAACAGAAGTACAAAGAAGTGGTTGTGCCGGAGCTGATGAAAAAGTTCGGGTACAAAAACGTGATGGAAGTCCCGCGCATTACCAAGATCACCGTTAATATGGGTGTGGGTGGTGCAATGGCTGACAAGAAGCTGATTGAACATGCAACCGGTGACCTGGAAAAGATCGCCGGCCAGAAGCCTATTGTCACCTATGCCCGCAAGTCCGTTGCGGCATTCAAGGTGCGCGAAGGCTGGCCAATTGGTTGCAAGGTCACCATGCGTCGTGCACGCATGTATGAATTCCTGGATCGCCTGGTAAGCATCGCGATTCCGCGTATTCGCGATTTCCGTGGGCTGAACGGCAAATCTTTTGACGGTCGCGGAAACTATTCAATGGGTGTGCGTGAGCAGATTATTTTCCCGGAAATAGATTACGACAAGATTGATCAGGTTCGTGGAATGGATATCACCATTACTACCACTGCACGCACCGACGAAGAAGGTCGCGCGTTGCTGGACGCGTTCAATTTCCCGATTAAGGGTTGAGGAAAGAAGATGGCAAAGAAATCCATGGTCATGCGTGACGAGAAGCGAAAGGCAATATCTGCCAAGTACGCTTCCAGGCGTACAGAACTGAAGGCAAAGATCAAAAGCCCCAATACTTCGGTAGAGGAGCGCGATGCCGCCATTCTGTCATTGCAGAAGATGCCGCGTGATGCAAGTCGTTGCCGTATTCGCAATCGTTGCCGGATTACCGGAAGGCCGAGAGGCTACTACCGGAAGTTTGGTCTTTCCAGAAACCGCCTGCGCGAAGTACTGGATCGCGGAGAAGTGCCGGGCGCAGTGCGCTCGAGCTGGTAAGGATAAGGCAGGTATAAAGCTATGATGACAGATCCAATTGCAGATATGTTCACCCGCATTCGTAATGCCCACAAGGCAGAGAAGGCGAGTGTTTTGGTACCGGCTTCCAAGACCAAGAAGGCGGTGCTCCAGGTATTGAAGGACGAAGGCTTTATTATCGACTTCAAGGACGCCGAGTTGCTGGGCAAGCCGGCACTGTCCATTGACTTGAAGTATTTCGAAGGTCGCCCGGTAATTGCCGAATTGAAGCGGGTAAGTACGCCGGGTCGTCGTCTGTACAGCGGTCGCCACGATATGCCGAAGGTTTCCGGTGGTCTGGGTATCGCAATTGTTTCGACTTCGAAAGGTATTATGACTGATCGTTCAGCCCGGGAAGCCGGTGTGGGCGGTGAAATTTTGTGTTACGTATCGTAAGCAGGACGAAAAGATGTCAAGGGTAGCCAAATCACCAGTAGAGATCCCGGGTGGTGTTGATTTCAACATCAATTCGGGTCTTGTTACTGTCAAGGGTCCAAAGGGCCAGCTGGAACATCAGCTGCACGAGTTGGTGGAAATCAGTCAGGACGATAATGTCCTGACATTTGCTGCGAAAGATAATTCACAGCAGGCCAGGGCATTGTCCGGGACCACCCGCGCTGTTGTCAGCAACATGGTAACCGGGGTCAGCCAGGGCTTTGAAAAGAAAATGACCATCATCGGTGTTGGTTATCGTGCCGCGGTACAGGGCAGTGCACTTAACCTCACGCTCGGATTTTCGCACCCGGTGGCCTACCCGATTCCCGAAGGTATTACCATCGAGTGTCCGAGCCAGACAGAAATTGTTGTCAAGGGTGCGAACAAGCAACAGGTTGGTCAGGTGGCTGCCGAGATTCGCGCCTATCGTCCGCCAGAGCCTTACAAGGGCAAGGGTGTGCGCTACACAGATGAACACGTAATTCGCAAAGAAGCGAAGAAGAAATAAGGTAACCATATGGCTATTTCCAAGGCAAACAGACGTACTCGTCGCGCCAGCAGGTCACGCAGCAAGATTGCCCGTTTCGGCGCTACGCGCCTGTGCGTATTCCGCTCGGCTCGTCACATTTACGCCCAGATCATTGATGAGACAGGCAGCAAGGTGCTGGCTTCTGCTTCAACACTCGAAACGGAAATGCGCAAGGAGCTGGCAAACGGTGGCAATATCAACGCGGCATCTGTCGTTGGCAAGCGTATCGCGGAAAAAGCCAAGGCCGCCGGTATTGAAAAAGTTGCCTTTGACCGTTCCGGTTTTAAATATCATGGCCGTATCAAGGCTTTGGCCGACGCCGCTCGTGAAGCGGGCCTGAATTTCTAAGAGGAGATAATCGTGGCAGCATCTCAAAACGAAGCCCGCGCCGATAACATGACCGAAAAGCTCATTGGTGTTCGCCGTGTAGCCAAGGTAGTCAAGGGTGGGCGCCAGTTTGGTTTTTCCGCGCTGACAGTAGTCGGTGACGGCAATGGCCGAGTTGGTATGGGTCGTGGCAAGGCGCGTGAAGTGCCGATCGCTGTACAAAAGGCGATGGAAAATGCCCGCAAAAACATGGTCAAGATTGATTTGGCCGGCAGCACGCTGCATCACGAAGTATCTGTCCGTGAAGGCTCCGCTCGCGTAGTGATGCGCCCGGCGTCTGAAGGTACAGGCATCATCGCCGGCGGCGCCATGCGTGCCGTATTCGAAGTTGCCGGAGTGCAGGATGTGTTGGCCAAGGTAATTGGCTCACGCAATCCTATTAACGTGGTTCGCGCCACGCTGAAGGCATTACGCACTATCCAGGATCCTTCTTCTGTCGCTGCCAAGCGCGGCAAGAAGGTCAAGGACATTATTGGTTAAGGGGTTGCGCAAATGGCAAAGACATTGAAAGTAACATTGGTGCGCAGCCCGATCGGTACAGGCAAGAAACACCAGGCCTGTGTTCGTGGGCTGGGATTGCGCCGTATTCGTCATACGGTCGAGGTGGCTGATACGCCGGAAAATCGCGGCATGATTAACAAGGTCAGCTACATGTTGAAGTGCGAGGAGGCCTGAGATGCGCCTGAATACAATTAAACCGGCAGCGGGTAGCAGGCCGAGTCGAAAGCGCGTAGGCCGTGGCATCGGTTCCGGTCTCGGCAAAACTGCCGGTCGCGGCCATAAGGGTCAGAAAGCACGTGCCGGCGGCTACCACAAGGTAGGTTTTGAGGGCGGCCAGATGCCTATCCAGCGTCGTCTGCCAAAGCGTGGATTTACCGCGCGCATAACCGCTGATACCGGACGGGTTCGTTTGCACGAACTGGCTACGGTCAAAGCCGATGTGATTGACCTGGACGCGTTGAAGCAGGCGCATCTGGTCGCGCAGCAGGTCAAAAAAGCGAAAGTATTTTTGTCCGGCAAGCTGGACAAGGCCGTTACCCTCAAGGGTATCGCCGTAACTCCGGGTGCGCGTGAAGCGATTACACAGGCCGGGGGCAAGGTAGAAGACTGATGGCAAAAGCTGGACCGGGCATGGCGGGCAACACGGGTGCCTTGGGTAAATTCGCCGATCTGAAAGCGCGCATCCTGTTTGTACTGGGTGCGCTCATCGTTTATCGGCTTGGAACCTATATCCCGGTCCCGGGCATTAATGCTGCGGCATGGGCAGAGCTGTTCAAACAGTCCCAGAACTCCATAGTTGGGCTGTTTAACATGTTTTCCGGTGGCGCACTGTCCCGTATGTCTGTATTTGCGTTGAACGTGATGCCCTATATTTCGGCATCCATTATTATGCAGTTGCTGACCGCAACCGTGCCTTCGCTTGAGCAGCTCAAGAAAGAAGGCGAATCCGGTCGCCGCAAGATTACCCAGTACACCCGTTACGGAACCGTGTTGCTGGCAGCGTTTCAGTCGTTTGGTATCGCAATCGCCCTGGAAGGTCAGGTTATGGGCGGTGCCAACGTCGTTATTGAGCCGGGTGTCGGATTCAAGCTGGTCACCGTCGTAACGCTTGTCACAGGCACGCTGTTCCTGATGTGGCTGGGCGAACAGATTACCGAACGAGGTATCGGCAACGGTATTTCGATCATTATATTTGCCGGTATCGTCGCGGGATTGCCTTCCGCTATCGGTAACACGCTGGAACTGGCTAACCGAGGCACTTACCAGCCGTTGTTCGTGCTGTTCCTGTTTATTGCAGCCATTGCGGTAACCGCCGGGGTAATATTTGTAGAGCGTGGTCAGCGCCGAATCCAGGTGAATTACCAGAAACGGCAGCAGGGTCGCCGTATTATTGGGGGCCAGAGCAGCCATTTGCCGCTGAAGCTGAACATGGCTGGCGTAATTCCGCCGATTTTTGCGTCGAGCATAATTTTATTCCCGGCAACAATCGGGCAGTGGTTCGGCAATTCCGAAGGTATGGGCTGGTTGCGTGACATCGCCACCACCCTGGGCCCGGGCCAACCGCTTTACATTGTGCTGTATACGGCAGCGATCGTTTTCTTCTGCTTTTTCTACACGGCGTTGGTCTTCAACTCCAAGGAAATGGCAGAAAACCTGAAAAAATCCGGGGCCCTGGTTCCGGGTATCAGGCCGGGCATTCAGACTGCCAACTATATTGACAAGGTAACTTCACGCCTGACGTTCTGGGGTGCGATTTACATCACAATAGTATGTTTGATTCCGGAAATCATGATTGTGAAGTGGAATGTACCGTTCTATTTTGGCGGTACCTCTATTCTGATTGTGGTGGTGGTGTGCATGGACTTTATGGCTCAGGTTCAGAACCATATTATGTCGCACCAGTACGAGAGTTTGATGAAGAAGGCCAGTCTGACTGGCGGTATGGGTCTAGGCCGGTAATCGGTCCCCGGGCTTTTTTCCAGGTCGGGCTTAAGGAGTAAACAGGTATGAAAGTTCGTGCATCGGTCAAAAAGCTGTGCCGGAATTGCAAGGTAGTGCGCCGCAAGGGCGTGGTTCGGATTATTTGCTCCGATCCGACGCACAAGCAGCGTCAAGGCTAGAATCGATCTGAATAGGACTGAAAATCAGGCAGTTACAGGCCTGATTTGGCTTGATTTTAGGCAGCACTGTCTATATTCTTGCGCGTTTTCGCGCGACCCCTTCCCTTGCTGCGGAAAGGGGGATTTTGAAACGGTGGAGAAAAGGTAAATGGCCCGTATTGCAGGCGTAAATATACCGAATCACAAGCATCTGGAGATCGCTTTGACGGCGATTTACGGTATCGGACGCAAGCGTTCACAGGATATCTGTGATGCAGCCGGTCTGGCTCGTGATATCAAGGTGCAACAGCTTACCGAAACGGATCTGGAAAAGATTCGTGGCGAAATAGCGAAATTTGAAACCGAAGGTGACCTGCGTCGATCGGTGAACATGAATATCAAGCGTTTGATGGATCTCGGCAGTTACCGTGGAATTCGTCATCGCCGGGGCCTGCCAGTTCGCGGACAGCGCACCAAAACCAATGCGCGTACCCGCAAGGGCCCACGCCGTGCCATCAAGAAATAACCGGGTAAGGAATTATGGCAAATCCCAAGGCTAGCAAGGTCAAAAAGAAGGTTAAAAAGAACGTCATCGAAGGCATTGCCCACGTTCACGCGTCTTTTAACAATACCATTATTTCTATCAGTGATCGTCAGGGCAACGTGCTGAGCTGGGCCACTGCGGGTGGTTCCGGTTTCCGTGGTTCCCGCAAGAGCACCCCGTTTGCCGCACAGGTTGCGGCTCAACGAGCCGGTGAGATGGCCCGGGAGCACGGTATGAAAAACCTGGAAGTACGCATCAAGGGTCCTGGCCCGGGTCGCGAATCAGCTGTTCGAGCGCTGAATGCACTGGGATTTGAGATCAGCAATATTACTGACGTGACGCCGATTCCGCATAACGGTTGCCGTCCGTCCAAGAAGCGCCGCGTATAAGCCCGGCATGTGATTACGGAGAGTTACAGTGGCTCGATATACAGATTCCAAGTGTCGCCTTTGCAGAAGAGAAGGTGGAAAGCTTTTTCTGAAGGGTGAGAAATGTTATTCCGCCGGTTGCCCGGTTGAACGCCGCGCTTACCCGCCGGGACAGCACGGTCAGCGTCGTACCCGGGTATCGGATTATGGCCTGCAGTTGCGTGAAAAACAGAAGTTGCGTCGCATTTACGGCATTCTTGAAAAACAGTTTGCCGCATACTATGCGGAGGCTGACCGCCGCAAGGGCTCTACAGGTGAAAACCTGCTGAAACTGCTTGAGGGTCGCCTGGATAATGTCGTATTCCGTATGGGTTTCGGCTGCTCACGCACCGAAGCCCGTCAGCTGGTTCGTCATAATGGTGTGAAGGTCAACGGCAAGCGGGTGAACATTCCTTCTTACCAGCTGCGTCCTGAAGACACCATTGAGTTGACCGGTGGCGCCAAGGAACAGCTGCGCGTCAAGGCGGCGTATGAAGCTGCTGAACAGCGCGGCCTGCCAGAATGGCTGGAAGTTGACAGCAAGGCAATGAAGGGTGTTTACAAGGCAGTACCGGATCGTTCCGACCTGTCAGCAGACATCAACGAAGCCCTGGTAGTCGCCTTGTACTCCAAGTAGTCCAGGAATTACGTAATAACCGGTAATTACGCGAGGAAGCATTAATATGCCGAATGCAGCGATGGAATTTCTCAAGCCACGTCTGGTTGATGTGCAGACGTTGAGTGGAACGCACGCGAAGATCACACTGGAGCCGCTAGAGCGTGGCTTCGGACATACCCTGGGCAATGCGCTGCGTCGTATTCTGCTGTCTTCCATGCCAGGAAGTGCCATTACCGAGGTCAAGATTGACGGCGTTCTTCACGAGTACTCTGCCATCGAAGGTGTTCAGGAAGACGTCCTGGAAATTTTGCTCAACCTAAAGAACGTCGCGTTGCGTATGCATAATCGCAGTGAAGCAGTTCTTAAGCTGAGCAAGGACGGGGCCGGCGAAGTTAAGGCCGGCGATATCCAGCTTGATCATGATGTCGAAGTCGTGGACCCGGAACAGCATATTTGTACGCTCACCAAGGGCGGCAAGATCAGCATGGAATTGCGTATCAATATGGGTCGCGGCTACCAACCGGCAGCTACACGCCACAATGAAGGTGATCGCTCCATCGGCGCCATGCAGGTCGATGCCTCGTACAGCCCTGTGTATCGTGTTTCCTATGCGGTTGAAAATGCGCGTGTGGAGCAGCGTACCGATCTGGACAGGTTGATCCTTGATATCGAAACCAACGGTGCCATTGATCCGGAAGAAGCGGTTCGTCGCGCAGCCAATATTTTGCAGGACCAGATTTCCATCTTTGTCGAGCTGGAAAATCCGGAAACTGAAGTGGTCACCACCAAGGAACCGGAAATGGATCCGATTCTCCTGCGCCCGGTTGATGACCTGGAACTGACCGTTCGTTCGGCGAACTGCCTGAAGGCAGAGAATATTTTCTACATCGGCGACCTCATCCAGCGTACCGAGTTTGAATTGCTCAAAACTCCGAACCTGGGCAAAAAGTCGCTGACAGAAATCAAGGATGTGCTTGCACAGCACAGCCTGTCACTGGGTATGAAATTGGAAAACTGGCCGCCGGCTTCCCTGAAAGACAAGGGAGACCAGGCGGAATCTGCCTAATTACCGTTGCGTGTAGGCAGCATTATAAAGCTTGAGAGGTTAGTACCATGCGTCATCTAAAGAGTGGCCGTAAATTCAATCGGACCAGCAGTCATCGCCAGGCGATGTTTCGTAACATGGCGGTATCGCTGTTTCGTCATGAGCAGATTCGCACAACCTTGCCAAAGGCCAAGGAGTTGCGTCGAGTAGCAGAACCGCTCATCACCCTGGCCAAGAACGCAACGGTGGCTAACCGTCGCCTGGCTTTTTCCAGGCTGCGTGACCGTGCTGTCGTAACCAAGCTTTTTGATGAGCTCGGCGTACACTTCAAGGATCGCCCGGGTGGCTACCTGCGCGTTCTGAAGAGCGGATTCCGTGCGGGTGACAATGCGCCGATGGCGATTGTTCAGCTGGTCGGTCGTGACCTGGCCGCAGCCGCCGAAGCTCCGGTTGAAAAGACAGCCAAGTCTGCCAAGGCTGAACCGGTAGAATCCAAGGAAGATGCAGCTGAAGAGGCGCCGAAGAAGACTGCTGCCAAAAAGACTGCGAAGAAAGCAGCAAAGAAAAAGGCTGCCAAGAAGAAGGCTTCAAAGAAAAAAGCAGCCAAAAAAGCTGACTAAATCCGGCAACGGCCCACTGGGCCATGCAGGTGCAAAAATCAAAAGCCGGGCGATGCCCGGCTTTTTTGTTTCTCCTTCCGAATTTCAGGATGCGTCGATCATGATTTTGTTGTTTACGGATTTTGGTGTGAACGATATTTACGCTGGACAGGTCAGGGCAGTCCTTGCGCAGCGCTGTCCGGAGGTTCCGGTGGTTGACCTGTTTCATGACGCACCGGCTTTCAACGTGCGCGCCAGCGCCCGGCTGTTGGCATCCCTGGTTGAGCGAGTGCCGGATGACAGCATTATTATGGCAGTTGTCGATCCAGGTGTAGGCAGTGACCGCCGGGCCATTATGGTCAAGACTGGTCGCCATACGTTTGTCGGGCCGGACAACGGTCTGCTGGCCCTGGCTGCGCGACCCGCCAGCCGAACGCTGGTCGCAACCTTGCCGGTACCGGTTACGGCGTCGCCAACGTTTCACGGACGCGACCTGTTTGCGCCGGTGGTCGCGCAGCTGGCAGTCGGCCAGCAACCCGCTCTTGCCGGAAGTCTCGATCAGCTGGTTGGTGATGACTGGGACGATGATCTGGCAGAAATTATTTATGTGGATCATTACGGCAACCTGGTAACCGGCCTCAAAGCAGGAGCCGTTACGGCAGTTCACCGGCTGTTCGTGAACGACGTAGCGATCAGTCAATCCCGAATATTTGATGATGTCTCTATTGGCGAACTGATGTGGTACGAAAACTCCCTCGGGCTGGTCGAAATCGCCAGGAACCAGGGCAGTGCAGCCGCACACCTGGGTGCAAAAATCGGAACCCGGGTTCAAACTGAGAATCAGTGAATGAGTGCCCAAATATCCGGAAATTTGGGCTAAACTGTGTCTTCGTGGACAGTATTTTTGCGACGAATTGTGCACGTGATGGCCCATTGGAAAACCTGGTACCGGTAAAACATAAGGCACCAGGATAATTATTTTGGAAGTTCAAAGGCTGCCGGAGAGCGGTTCAGGCGTACCTATAAGAGAGCAAAAATGAAAGTATTCGAGGTAAAGGGGTTTGGTTTGAGTGCCGTGGCAGTGCTCATTCTGGCGATGACTTCCGGTAGTGCGCAGGCGGCGCCAGGCGCGGCACTGGGCGCCGGCTATATGCTTACCGAGGAAGATTTTTATGGTGAGATTCCCAAGGTCATTTCAGCAGCACGTTTTGCCCAACCGATCAACGAGGCGCCTGCTGCAACAACGGTCATCGACAGAAGAATGATCGAGACCTCCGGTGCCCGCAACCTGGTTGATGTATTCAGGCTGGTACCGGGGTTTCTGGTGGGTTATTGGGCCGGTAACCAGCAGATGGTCATGTACCAGGGCCTGGGAGCGTATTATTCACGGCAGATCCAGGTGATGATCGATGGTCGGGCGATGTACATGCCGTCGCTGGGAGGTGCTCCATGGGCGGAATTGCCTCTGGTCTTGAGTGATATCAAGCGCATTGAAGTTACGCGCGGACCTAACGCGGTGAGTTACGGATCGAATTCTTTCTTCGCGGTGATCAACATCATTACCGAGAAAGCCGCTGATGCCAACGCCCTGAGGTTAAGCAGCCGACGCGGCAGCGGTAACGAAAGAGATTTCGAAATCAGCGAAGCCGTCAATACCGGAAAATTTGGTATCAAGGTGACTGCGTCGCGTCAGTACGATGAAGGCTTTGAAGTCTTCTATGATACGCGAGACATGACCAACCTTAATTTTCGCAGCGACTACCAGGAGCAGGATGGTGATCGCTGGAGCGTTTATCTCGGGCAAGCCGTGGCAACACAGGGCAGGGGCGACTTTGTCGCGACGGTAGACAATCCGCGTGACGCAAGAACCCGGGCAGATTACCAGCATCTGCGCTGGGAATCTGCGCCCGGCCGGTTTGGAGCCTGGGCTTTCCAGGCGTATCGTACTTACCATGGTCTGGAAGACGCCTATACCACCAACCCCTTGCCAGGTTTGCCAGCCGGTGTATTCCTGGACCAGGGTTATGCATCCAGGCGTTACGATGTGGAGTTGCAGAATACCATGGTGCCGGTTGACTGGTTGACGGTTGCCTGGGGTGGAAGTCTGCGCCAGGATTATACCGATACCGATACCTACCTGGGCAAGAATAACCCGGAACAAATTGCCATCAACCGCGTTTTCTTCAACACCGAATGGCGTGTCGTTGATCCGTTGCTGGTGCATGTCGGTGTGATGCGCGAGGATCACGACTATACCGGTGTTGATTACCAGCCTCGCATCGCGCTGAGCTATACGCCGTTTGACGGGCACACTCTTCGCCTGAGTCGATCAAGAGCCACGCGTACGCCAACGGCATTTGAGGAAAAGGCAGACACGTTCTTCTGTCTCGAGCCAAGCTGTACTTTTTTTGACCGGGCCTACTATTCAGGCGGAAACCTGGAGCCGGAAAGAATAGATTCATTGGAGGCGGGCTATGTCGGCAAGCTTCTGCCTCGCACCATTTTTGATATCAGGCGGTATTACAACAAGGTTCGGGATATCATAACAGATCACAAGGTTGCAACCGTCGACGCAGTCGATAACTCCATGTATGAGTACGACAATATTCATAATATCGACATCCAGGGTACCGAGGTCCAGGTGACCTACAAGGATAACGGCGACCGGTTAATCCTGGCTTATGCCAGGAACCACGTCAGCGCGGATGGCTGGTACAACAATCATCGTATCGAGGAGAGTTTTCCGGAACAGATCGGCAGCGCCATGTGGGCCAAGCAGTTTTCCGATGGTTACAGTGTTGCCGCGACCTGGTCTTATACCGACAAGTTGCGCCATCGTGATGGTGATCGCGATCGTCAGACCGGTGAACTCTATGGACCGACGCGAAGACTGGATCTGCAGCTTGGAAAGTCTGTCAAGGCAGGCGGTTTGAATCTGAAGCTTGATGGTGGCGTGAAGAACGTGTTTGACGACTACGTGGAATACCGAAGTGAAAATATAATAGGTACAACGTACTATATTCGGCTTTCGGGTTCGTTTTACTAGCCCTGAAGTAACGTTGCAAGGATGGTGTAAATCAGGATGTTGGGAATATCCGCTGATTCAGGCAAGGCAATTATTGCCCGATACCGGGCAGGCGGCCTTGTTTGCCTGTTATTTGCTTTATTGCTGCCAGTCCATGCGCTGGCTGATTCCGGAAACAGAACCATACAGGTTGTTTTGAGTAAGTCCGGATCGGTTTACCAGGATTTTGCCACCCGCCTCGTTGCCAATATCGAATTGTCTGGCAGCCCGATCGTTGTTACCGTGGCCACCGATCCCGGGGCAGCATCGCCTGCTGTTCGACCATCGTTGTATATCCCTGTCGGTGTTCGCGCGCTGGAGGCGGTTGTACAGGATCGTGGCAATGTCCCGGTTATGGCGGCCCTGGTACCGCGCATTACATTTGAGGAATTGATCAAGAATTCCGACAAGGATTGTCGCAGCGGCAAGAGTTGCAGCGCGATGGTGCTGGATCAGCCTATTGAGCGTCAAATAAGGCTGGTCGAGGCTTTATTTGGCGACAGTGGTGCCATGGGTCTGTTGACGACCCAGCGCTCCGAGCAGCTGGCGCGCAAATACATGGATAGCGCCAGGCGGCACCGGATACTGGCGGAAAAAGAAATCATCGAAACTGCTGATGATCTTGTGCCCGGCCTTGAGAGGCTGCTGAAACGCAGCCGTTACCTGTTGGCCATACCTGATCCGGTAATATTCAATACAACCACCCTGAAACATATTCTGTTGACGACTTATCGCTATCGCCAGCCGGTGATCGCGTTTTCACCGGGCTATGTCAAGGCAGGCGCATTGGCGGCGGTCTATTCGACACCGGAAGATGTTGCGGACGATATCAGCGCCTGGATCAATGGCTGGTTGTCATCGGGGGTGAACGGCCTGCCGGCACCCATGTCGCCAACAAGCTTCAGTATCGAATACAACGACTGGGTGGCCAGATCCCTGGGCATCAATATTGACAGCAAATCCGTGTTACTGAAAAAGATCCGCGAAGGAAAATCCTCATGAAGGGCGGAATCCGGATAAAGCTGCAGCTGCTTTCGTTATTACCGGCATCACTGACCTTGTTGGTACTGCTGGTTCATTTTGGCTGGCAACAATACTCGTCCCTGGGCGACGCACTTCGTGAGCGTGGCAATGCCATTGCCCGGCAGCTGGCGCCGGCGTGTGAATACGGTGTTTTTTCCGGAAATCGGAAAATACTCCAGGGGCTTGCTGAAGCGGCCGGACGGGAAAAGGATGTGGCCCGGGTATTTGTATTTGACCGAAACGGTGACGTGCTGGCGTACGCGCCGATATCTCAGTCCATGCCGGACAGGTTATCGGATATCAGTGCGCCCCATGTGTACAAGGCAAGCATTCATGGTTCAGCGCTGGACGTGGACAGCGATGACATATACGGCATGGCGACGCATTCCAGGTCCGAGCGCAAGCTGATCGGTACCGTGCTTGTGCGCATGGATACCAGTCGAACCGATGGCGAACAGCGCTACGTGTTATTGCAAACGCTGGTGATATCCATAATAGGCCTGATTGCCATTGGCCTGCTGGCGCAACGAATGGCAGGGGACTTGTCCGTGCCGATCATGCGCCTGACCGAGTCAGTGGCTCGCATTGAATCCGGTGAACTGGGTCACCGTATCCAGGGTGACTTTGATGGCGAGCTGGGCGTGCTCGAACGGGCCATCAACCAGATGGCAAAAAGCATGCAAAGGTCCCGCGAGAAAGAACGGGAGAGTGCCGACGATGCATTGCATCTTGAGCGTATCCGCGCCCAGGCAGCGCTGGATGCCATCAGTGATGGCGTCATTACTACAGACAGTCATGGTCGTGTCGTGTACATGAACCCGGCAGCGCGCGCGGTGCTTGATTGTGATCCTGACGGTTACGAGGGTGTATCGCTGTACGACCTGTTTCATCTGAAAGCGCCGAATGGACAGGGCGGTGATGTGTACCCGCTGGAAGCTTGCCTGCAGCGGGGCATGAAAGTCGAAAGTAACGGCAGCCACCTGCTTGTTAACCAGAACGGCGACAAGCGCCTGGTTCGTGATACGGCGTCACCGTTGTTTGACCGTAATGGCAATGTCTCCGGCGCCGTGGTTGTGTTCCAGGATATATCCGAACTCAAGAAACTTGCCGAAGCAGCATTGATTAGCTGATCACAGTGCCCGGCGGTGACATGTCTCTCAGGCAGTGTGCTTGTGTTTCAGCTCCAGTATCGGCTTGAGAAAGCGTCCGGTATGTGACTCGGGAACATGGATAATGTCCCGTGGCGGGCCGGCAGCAATGATTTGTCCACCGCCATTACCGCCTTCCGGACCAAGATCAACCAGCCAGTCTGCAGTCTTGATGACATCAAGGTTATGTTCGATGACGACGACGGTATTGCCGTGGTCGCGCAAGGTGTGCAGTACTTCCAGCAGTTGCCGGATATCATGGAAATGCAGGCCGGTTGTCGGTTCATCAAGAATATAGAGTGTCTTGCCGGTATCACGCTTGGATAGTTCGCGTGACAGCTTGACCCGTTGCGCCTCACCGCCTGACAGGGTAGTCGCGCTTTGCCCAAGCGTGATATAGGAAAGTCCTACGGCCATCAGTGTATCGAGCTTGCGCTTGATCACCGGGATGGCGCTGAAAAATTCAGCTGCTTCTTCGACCGTCATGTTCAGCACATGGTGAATCGACTTGTCCTTGTACAGTACCTCGAGGGTTTCACGGTTATAACGCTTGCCCTTGCAGATATCACAGGGAACATAGATGTCCGGCAGGAAATGCATTTCCACTTTGATCAGGCCGTCACCCTGGCAGGCCTCACAACGGCCACCGCGAACATTGAACGAGAACCGGCCGGGATTGTAGCCGCGGGCACGCGCTTCCTGCGTGCCGGCAAACAGTTCCCGAATAGGTGTGAACAGCCCGGTATAGGTGGCCGGGTTGGATCGCGGTGTACGACCGATAGGGCTCTGGTCGATATCCACGACCTTGTCAAAGTGTTCCAGGCCATCAATGCCATCACACGGTGCCGGCTCCAGGTTGCTGCCGTAAAGGTGTTTGGCCACCGAGGCATACAGGGTGTCATTGATGAGCGTGGATTTGCCTGACCCGGAAACACCGGTGATGCAGGTGAACAGGCCTACCGGAACTTCGCAGGTGACATTTTTCAGGTTATTGCCGCGGGCACCACGTATGACCAGTTTGCGGCTGGCATCGTCCATGGTGGTGTTGGCAGGAACGGCAATGGCTTCGCGACCGCTGAGATAGGCGCCGGTCAGCGAACGCGGGTGTGCCAGTATGTCTGCCGGCGCACCCTGGGCGACGATCTCGCCACCATGAACACCGGCACCAGGGCCAATATCCAGCACGTGATCAGCGCAACGAATGGCATCTTCATCGTGCTCAACAACAATCACCGTGTTGCCGAGATCGCGCAGGTGTTTCAGCGTCTCCAGCAGTCTTTCGTTGTCACGTTGGTGCAAGCCAATCGAAGGTTCATCCAGGACATACATGACGCCAACCAGGCCGGCGCCAATCTGTGATGCCAGGCGAATACGCTGGGCTTCGCCACCGGAGAGGGTGTCGGCGGAACGTACCAGGCTGAGGTAATCGAGACCAACGTTTACCAGGAAGCCGAGACGGGCGCCGATTTCCTTGAGTATCTTTTCGGCAATGTCCGCGCGTTTGCCTTCAAAGCGGGCAGTGGTAACAAAGCCAAGCGCCTCCTTGATGGACATGCCCGAGATTTCATGCAGTGTGCGTTCATTGACAAACACGTTGCGCGCTTCGATACGGAGCCGGCTGCCATGACATGCCTTGCACGGCTGTGTGCTCATGTGCTTGGCCAGCTCTTCGCGCACGCCGGTGGAATCGGTATCGCGATAACGTCGCTCCATATTGGGAATGACGCCTTCAAAAGGCTGCTTGCGCTTGTAGCTGTTGCCGCGCTCACCGAAGTAGGTGAAGTTAATGAGTTCATCGCCGCTGCCGTGAAGAATAATGTCGCGAACCTTTTTTGGCAGCTCCTCGAACGGCGTTTCAATGTTGAACTTGTAATGCTTTGCCAGTGATTCCAGCATCTGGAAATAAAACGCGTTGCGACGATCCCAGCCCTTGATGGCGCCCATGGGCAGGCCAAGGCTGGCATCGGAGACTATGCGATCGGGATCAAAGAACTGGCGCACGCCGAGACCGTCACAATCCGGGCAGGCACCGGCCGGGTTATTGAACGAGAACAGTCGTGGCTCCAGTTCCGGTAATGAATAGCCGCAGTGCGGGCAGGCATAGCGCGCCGAAAACAGCAGTTCATTGGTGCTGCTGCCATCGTCAGCAAGCACGGCAACACGGGCAATGCCATCACCCAGTTCAAGCGCGGTCTCAAAGGATTCGGCCAGGCGTTGTTGCTGACCGTCGCGTACAACAATGCGGTCGACCACGGCTTCAATGGTGTGCTTGAAATTCTTTTTCAGCTCCGGCGTGTCATCAAGACCGGTAATAATGCCGTCGATGCGTGCGCGGACAAATCCCTGGGTGCGCAGGCCTTCCAGTATATGCAAGTGCTCACCCTTGCGATCCTGTACCAGTGGCGCCAGCAGCATCAGCTTGCTGCCTTCCGGTAACTCCATAACATGATCCACCATCTGGCTGACGGTTTGCGCTTCCAGGGTAATGGCGTGTTCCGGGCAGCGCGGCTCGCCGACGCGGGCAAACAGCAGGCGCAGGTAGTCATGAATTTCCGTAACCGTGCCCACGGTAGAGCGCGGATTATGTGACGTGGCTTTTTGTTCAATGGAAATCGCCGGGCTCAGGCCTTCGATCATGTCCACGTCCGGTTTTTCCATCTGGTCCAGGAATTGCCGGGCATAGGCCGACAACGATTCCACGTAGCGGCGCTGGCCTTCTGCGTACAGGGTGTCAAAGGCGAGCGAAGACTTGCCTGAGCCGGAAAGGCCGGTGATGACAATCAACTTGTCCCGCGGCAGGTCAACATCGATGTTTTTAAGGTTGTGGGTGCGCGCGCCGCGTATTCGCAAGGTATCCATGTCGTTTCCTGAACTGCAGTGAACCTGCTACTATAGCCGCCCGCGACTACCGGCGCAAAACCGGTGAAGTACCAATAATTCAGGGCCAATTATGCGACTACCCAGACAACCCATGAACCCGTTCGAGCGCCGGGCCGTAGCCGGTCTTGCCGGCATCTACGCCACGCGGATGCTGGGCCTTTTCCTGGTATTGCCAATCCTGGCCAACAGTACCCATAGCCTGCCGGGCTATTCCGGTTTCATGGTCGGGCTGGCGCTGGGTATTTACGGATTAACCCAGGCCGTGTTCCAGGTGCCTCTCGGCGTAGCATCGGATTACCTGGGCCGCAAGCCGGTGATTTTTGCCGGCCTGGTGATATTTGCCCTGGGCAGCGTGGTCGCCGCCATGGCCGATACCATGGAGGGCATTATTCTCGGCCGTGCCTTGCAGGGCATGGGCGCCATTGCCGCCGCCGTGCTGGCGTTGGCGGCAGACCTGACCCGCGACGAGCAACGCACCAAGGCCATGGCGACCATCGGCATTACCATCGGCGCATCGTTCATCGTGGCCATGCCGATGGGACCGCTGCTGTGGTCGGCTATCGGCCTGTCCGGCATCTTCTGGTTTATCGCCGCGCTGGCCGTGCTGGGCATGGTTGTTCTGGTATTTGTCATCCCGACACCCGTGCACACGCCACAGAAGCGTGAACTCAGCGTGGTGCGTCGGCAGTTTGTCGAAGTATTGCAGGACAAGAAGCTGTTGCGGCTCGATGCCGGTATATTCATTTTGCACAGCGTCATGACCGCCATGTTCGTGGTAGTGCCACTGGCGCTGGTGAAGTACGGCGAGCTGGCCGCCGATGATCACTGGCAGCTGTATGCGCCGGTCATGCTCCTGTCCATACTCGGCATGGTGCCGATGATTATTCTTGCCGAGCGCAGGCAAATGATGCGCAGCATGTTTGTCATTGCCGTGTTAATGCTGACCATTGCCCAGGCCATCCTGTACACGCGCCACCAGTCGCTGGCCGGCCTGGTCGCAGGCGTGTTCGTATTTTTTGTTGCCTTTAACTTTCTCGAGGCGTCACTGCCATCGTTGTTGTCGCGCATGGCACCTACTGCCGGGCGCGGCGCCGCCGTCGGTGTCTACAGCAGCTTCCAGTTCCTCGGCGCCTTTACCGGTGGCGTAATCGGTGGCTGGGTATTCAACCGCTACGGCATCGGATCGGTGTTCGTATTCTGCACCCTGGGGTTACTGGCCTGGTTTGTCATCGCCCTCGGCATGCCCAGGCTGGAACAACTGGTCACCCGTACCATCAAGGTGAATGTCGCCAACGAAGCCGCCGCCAGTGCCCTGGCCGAAGAACTGGCCCGGATCGCCGGCGTCCGTGAAGCCGTGGTCATACTTGAGCAGGCCACCGCCTATATTAAAGTAGACGAGAGTCGGCTGGACGAAGCCGCCCTGGCCCGGTACCAGGCCTAGATCGGCAGGTTGGCCCGGCGCGAAGCCGGGGCCGCAGCCCCCCGGCCTGCCTGGCAGCACGTTCAAAATCCGCCGTGCCTGGCCGGCCGTAGCCGGGCCGGCAATCCCTCCGGCTAACTACCTCAAATTACTTGGAAAATTCGCCGTTGTTGTCTTGCCCTGAAAAATCGGGCTAGACTGCACGCGTGCCGCGGAGGTGTTGAAAGTGCCGGATGGTCCGAAACTGAGTACTCCGCGATGAATCGATGAAAGGAGAAATACGATGGCACGTGGAATCAATAAAGTAATCCTGGTTGGCAATCTCGGCAAAGATCCCGAAGTTCGTTATTCCGCTGGTGGCGCTGCAATCGCCAACGTCTCGCTGGCAACCGCCGAATCCTGGAAAGACCGCAATACCGGTGAAAAGCAGGAACGCACCGAGTGGCACCGCGTGGTGTTTTTCGGCCGCCTCGCCGAAATCGCCGGCGAATACCTGAAAAAGGGCGCCCAGATTTACGTCGAAGGTCGCCTGCAAACCCGCAAGTGGCAGGACCAGCAGGGCCAGGACCGCTACACCACTGAAATCGTTGCCAATGAAATGCAGATGCTCGGCGGTCGTTCCGGCGCCGGTGATTTTTCAGCACCTGCCGGTAATGGCGGTGGTTACTCAGAGCCCGCGTCGGCACCGGCGGCCGCCGGTGATTTTGATGACGATATCCCGTTCTGAGTGGTTTGTTTTGGTTTGATGGAGGAGCCCCGCAATGCGGGGTTTTTCTTTTGTCCGTTCCGGGCAATGTCGACTGTTATTTCGACCGGGTTGTCATTTCGACCGAAGGGAGAAATCTTTCTTGATGTGGTCGGCTGCGCCGACAAGCCCTAAAAGCTATTACGCGCTACCCGCGCAGGGGTCCATTTCTTTTGCTCGTCCAAAAGAAATGGACGAAAGAAAACGACGCCCCGCTGTCCTTAACCGTCTTGGCCTGGTGGCGCGCCTTCACGACAAATCCGCTCAGAACTCGCCGGCCCGGCTTCGCCGGTCTCGGGCTCAAACATGCCGAGCGGATTTCGTTCCGGCCCGCGCCACCGCCAAGACAAGGACAGATGGGAGGAAACCCTCGAGCCCAGGTTTAGAACGGGTTTAATAGGAAAGAGCCTGTTCTTCAGACAAATGGCTGCCTATCTCGCAATCGCGAATACCCCTAAAACCGGTGTTCCAACTTATGAAACCAGTGTTATACTAATTATTAATGTACTAAAAGTGTCGTTAAATAGTATGCGGCATACTATATTGAAATAGGAAGCCGCTTCCTAATGTACTGTTAGCCTTCATGGGGGGTTATGAGTAAGCCTTTAATTTACATCGATCAAAATATCATCGGATTGCAGTTGCAGGGTATTATCAACCTGAGCAAGCGAGATGATGTAATTTGGGTTTACTCAAAGGAGCACTTTGCAGAGATTCGACGCTCTAATGAACCTGAGAAATATTTGAGTGTGCTCGATGCTATAGATGCAAAATTATTAGACATTGTTCTTGACGAAAATTGGAAGATTACTGGCGAAGCCAGGTTAATTGAGAACGGAACCCCATATGAACATTATGATAGTTACATTGAAGAAACCGGGGATGTAGATGTCGATGACACCATTTTCGACCCATTCCAGGTATGGGTTAACGGCGGTGGAGACGAAGGCCCATTAAAGGATCTCTCTGAAAAATTCGCACAGCAAATTTTAAAACTCACTTCTGACTTGCCTTTTGATACTACCGAAATGACCGACAAGGTTATGCATATAAAACCCGAATTTGATTCCATGGTCGATGAAATGATATCAAATGGGAATGATATTCATAAAACTAGGTCAGCTTTCGGAGATGAGAAAGGTGCTATCGGTAGTGTTTCAGGCGAGAAACAGATTGAGAAAATTTGGGAAATAATATCTCCAACGATGCAGGGGGCCGATATTAGTTGTGATCATTTTTTTGGTTTTGATCCTATCGAAAATCAAGGTTACGAAATTTGGCCAATTTATCTAGGAATAATTGGATGCAATTCGATGCTTGATATATTAGGTTTTCAAGCAGAGAAAAAATGCAGAAAACTTAACAAAATTCATAACGTAAGAAGTGATGCCGGTCATATAGCGATGGGGGCATATTGCTCAGCAATCATATCTGAGGATAAACGTTTAGTTAAAAGAGCAAAGGCCATCTATGAATATAAGAAAATAGGAACTTCTCCTATTCTGGTAACACGAGAGGCTAACAAGCCAATCCAGCCGACCGCTGACGCGTCGGCTGATTGAAGCGTGGTCCATAAAGAACCTATGAGCATCGCAATTGGAATTGATCCAGCTTCAGGAAAAGAAACATGCATCTGGCATGGGAACGATTTTACTTTTGTCAAAGCACAGAGTGTTCGCTCTACGCTTGCAGCCTTGGTCGATGAACATCCAAATTGCGTTATTGCCTGGGATGCCCCGATATCATTCGGGCGAAATTCATTTTCTGATCGCCAGGTAGATAAAGTCACTAGGGACTGGGTAAAAGAAAAAGTGGCACAAGGCAGGTTAGAGAAAAGCGCTGTTAATGCGTTGCCATTTTCGGGGCTATCACATTGGGTGATTTCCTGCGAAGCTCTTGGAAGTCCATTTGGCGAAAAACTCAATGGCCTTGTCTTATACCCAAGAAAGAAATTTAACGGCGAAAATGGAAGGCATCTGATCGAGGTTCATCCCGCAGTATCAATGGCCTGCTTATGGTTGGATAATGATGTTGAAGAAACTTTCCCGATCTATAAAAAGTCCAAAGAATCACGCAAAGTGATCGTGGATGGACTTTCCTTCCCGGAGGTATGCATAGAAAGCGATGACATACTTGATTCATATGTTGCCTATCTTATGGCGGAATCATTTGTGAATGGAAGCTCCATATCGGTTTGCGAGCCAGCGGAAGGAAGTTATGTGCTTCCAAAGGGGGCTGCTCTAGATGAGCTCAACAACAGAATAGGCTAACAAGGCAATGAAGTCGCCTTTCATGCGTTATCGGGGGCAGACCACGGTTTCCGATTACTAGTCATCTAAGTTGTGGTCTGAACCATCCTTAAGAACCCGAATTTTGTGTCGATCCGAACGAGAGCGAAGATCGGCAATGGCGCGATGTGTCTAGCGTAGTGGGTTCCGTTGCCGCGCTTTCTGCGCGGAATTCCAGGTAAAGTATACCTATTTCAAACCAGTCTTTGTTTAAACAGCTATACTGCCCCCAAATTCTTTCACCCTAAATCTGCGGCACGAACAAATACCCTCTCTGCCCCAGCACTGGGCAAGACACAATCATCCCGAAAGCAGATCAGCCTGTTTGAGCCCGAGCCGCGTTTTGCGCGGCCGGCGAGTTCTGATACTGCTTTATCGGGATGATGTGACGAAGGGCAGGGGGTTTTGGGGCGGCGGGGCGTCGTTTTCTTTCGCCTATTTCTTTTGGACGAGCAAAAGAAATAGGCTCGTCGTTTGGGGGCGAAACCCCATTAATGCGCTGCGAAGCAGCACGCTAAAACTCACCCCGGCGGCCAACTAAAGTTCCGCCCACCCAGCAGGTGCAGGTGGATATGGAATACGGTCTGGCCGGCGGCGGCGTTGCAGTTCATGGTGGTGCGAAAACCGGCTTCGGCGAAGCCCTGGTCCGCGGCGATGCGGCTGGCGGTGAGGTAGAGCTTGCCCATGAGTTCGGCGTGTTCGGGCTGCAGGTCGTTGAGGGTGGCGATGTGCTGTTTCGGGATCACCAGGATATGTGTTGGTGCCTGCGGATTGATGTCCCGGAATGCCAGGACGTCGTCGTCCTGGTAGACAATGTCGGGCGTGATCTCACCGCTGACGAATTTGCAGAACAGGCAGTCGCTCATGATTGTCCTCCGTAGTTTTTTTCTACTCTACCATAGGGTCTGCGTAAGGGTTACTCTTCGCACCCATGAGCCTGTTCCAGATACATTCCCTGTCCCGGCCCGGTTTGCAACCGGTGACGCTGTCGCTGGCGGCGGGCGAGTGCCTGGGTATTTCCGGTCCATCCGGGGCGGGCAAGAGCCTGTTGCTGCGCAGCCTGGCAGATCTCGATCCGCACCAGGGGTCGATGCTGCTGGATGGTTCGGACAGCCAGTCGCTGTCGCCGTGCCAGTGGCGCCGCCAGGTGATGTTGTTGCCGGCGGAAAGCCAGTGGTGGCTGGAGCGCATGGGCGATCATTTCGCCGGGTTCACGATGGATGCCGGCCTGCTCGACAGTCTTGGTTTGACCGGGGCGATGCTGGCGCAGCCGGTGGCGCGCTTGTCTACCGGCGAGCGCCAGCGCTTTGCGATTCTGCGATTGCTGTTGCACCGGCCGCGGGTGCTGTTGCTGGATGAGCCTACGGCCAGTCTCGATCCGGCCCGGGTCGAGCGTGTCGAAGCATTGCTGACCGGTTATTGCCGTGATCATGGCGCGGCCATGATCTGGGTCGGCCATGATCCGCAACAGTTACAGCGCATGGCCTCACAGCAATGTGTAATGCGTGACGGCGTGCTGGAGTGTGACTCATGAGCGGCATCAGCCAGGGCGGCATTATTCATCTAACCCACCTGGACCTGGCGCTGGCGTCGGTGCTCATCCTGTTGCTGGCGGCGGTGTCGTGGTTAATGCATCTCGATACCGGCAAGCAGTTGATTATTGCCGCCGTGCGCACGGCCTTGCAGTTGACCCTGATTGGCCTGGTACTCAAAAGCCTGTTTGAAAACGCCGAACTGGTCTGGGTGGCGTTGATCGGCGTGTTCATGTTGCTGGTGGCAGGCCGCGAGGTGATGGCGCGCCAGCACCAGCGCATGATTGGCGGCTGGAGTTACGCGGTCGGCACCGGTTCCATGTTCGTGTCGACGTTTTGCATAACCATACTCATACTTACCACGGTTATTGGCGTGGATCCCTGGTATACACCGCAGTACGCGATCCCGTTGCTGGGCATGATGCTGGGCAATACCATGAACGGCATTGCCCTGGGCCTGGACCGGTTGTTGCAAGGCGTGGTGCAACAGCGCGCCATTATTGAAACCCGGTTAATGCTGGGCCAGTCCGGCTACCAGGCGCTGACCGAGTTGCGTCATGACAGTATTCGTATCGGCATGATTCCCATGATAAATGCCATGGCCGCGGCCGGGCTGGTGAGTCTGCCCGGCATGATGACCGGCCAGATCCTGTCGGGCACGGCGCCGGTTGAGGCGGTGAAATATCAAATCCTGATCATGTTCATGATTACCGCCGGCACCGGCTTTGGCACGCTGGCGGCGGTGTGGCTGGCTGGTCGCCGGTTATTCGATGATCGCGAGCGCCTGCGCCTGGACCGGTTACAGTCGAGGAAGAAGTAGTGGCGGCCTGGCAGTTCTGGGTTGATCGTGGTGGCACCTTTACCGATGTCATCGCGCGCAAGCCGGACGGCTCACTGGCTACAAAAAAACTGCTATCGGAAAATCCTGAACGCTATACCGACGCCGCGGTGCAGGGCATACAAGAGTTTCTTGCCGAGGCCGGCGAGCATCCCGGCAGTGCCAGCATCGAGGTAGTCAGGATGGGCACCACGGTTGCCACCAATGCCTTGCTGGAGCGACGCGGCGAACCGCTGGTGCTTATGACCACGCGCGGCTTTGCCGATGCCTTGCGCATCGGCTATCAGAATCGTCCGCGCATTTTTGATCGCTATGTTGACATGGCTCCTCCCTTGTACGACCAGGTCATTGAAGCGGATGAACGTATCGGTGCACACGGTGATATTGTTCGGGCACTGAATGAAGATGCGGCACGAGCATCCCTGCAGGCGGCCTATGACCAGGGTTATCGTGCCGTGGCCATCGTGCTGATGCATGGCTACCGTTTTCCGCAACACGAACAACAGCTGGCGCGACTGGCGGCTGATATCGGCTATATCCAGGTCTCCGTGTCGCACGAAGTCAGCCCGTTGATCAAGTATGTCATGCGTGGCGATACCACGGTGGTGGATGCCTATCTTTCGCCAATACTGCGTCGTTATGTCAGGCAGGTTGCCGGGCAACTGGGTGATACACGACTCATGTTCATGCAAAGCAATGGCGCGTTGACCTCGGCCGATCATTTTCGTGGCAAGGACAGTATTGTCTCCGGCCCGGCCGGTGGCGTGGTTGGTGCGGCTCGCGTGGCCACGCAGGCAGGTTTCGACCGTATTATTGGTTTTGACATGGGCGGCACGTCTACCGATGTATGTCATTACGACGGTCGTTTCGAGCGCGTGTTTGAAACCGAGGTGGCCGGCGCGCGCATGGCCGTACCGATGATGCATATTCATACGGTTGCCGCCGGTGGCGGATCCGTCCTGCATTTTGATGGCCAGCGTTACCGGGTGGGACCGGATTCCGCCGGTGCCGATCCGGGGCCGGCGTGTTATCGCCGTGGTGGACCGCTGGCGGTTACCGATTGCAATGTCATGCTGGGCAAGTTGCAGGCGCAGTACTTTCCTGCCGTGTTCGGGCCCGATGGCAATGCACCACTGGATGCCGATGCCAGTCGACAGGGATTTGCCCGGCTGGCGGACGACGTCAGTAATGCCGGCGGTCACGCGGTGACGGCCGAGCAAGTGGCGCTGGGTTTTCTTGAGATCGCCGTGGAGAATATGGCCAATGCTGTGCGCAAGATTTCCGTGCAGCGAGGCTACGATGTTACCCGTTACAGCCTGTGTTGTTTTGGCGGTGCCGGTGCCCAGCATGCCTGCATGGTTGCCGATGCCTTGCACATGAAGCGGGTGCTCATTAGTCCATACGCGGGCGTGTTATCTGCCCTGGGCATGGGCCTGGCCGAAGCCGGTGTGTTGCAACAACTGGCAGTCGACACGCCGCTGGCTGATATTACCGATACCCTGCTGGATCAGTGGCAGCAACAATTGCTTCAACAGGCAACCGAAGAGCTGGACGGCCAGCGTGTTGACCGGGGTGTTGATCAGGCACGGGTGCGCAGTCGATGCCGAGTCCATGTTGCCTATGCCGGAAGTGATACCAGTCTCGACGTGGCGTTCGGCACTGCTGAACAGCTACGCGAGCAATTCGATATCGAGCATCGGCGCCAGTTCGGGTTTGTTTATGATGATCGACCGTTGCAGGTCCGATCCATGTTGCTGGAGCTGACTGAAACCGGTCATTGGCAGCAGCCAGAACTGGTGCAGTCCGGGTCAACCGTCGTAGAAGCCATTGATGAAGTCGATATCTATACGGTCAACGCCGGCAACAATGGCGCCGAGCGTTTTCGTACGCCGGTGTATCGTCGCGAACAGCTCATTGCGGGATCATGTATTGCCGGGCCGGCGTTGCTGATTGAGGCCAACAGCACCATCATGATCGAACCGGGCTGGCAGGGCAGTTGCGATCCATTCGGCAACCTGGTGCTGGAGCGCATTGTCGAGTTGGCCGATTCTGTCAGTGTGACCACGAAGGTGAACCCGGTCATGCTGGAAATCTTCAATAACATGTTCATGTCCGTGGCCGAGCAAATGGGTGAAGTGCTGGCACGCACCAGCCACTCGGTGAACATGAAAGAGCGACTGGATTTTTCCTGCGCCATTTTTGATGCCCGGGCACAACTGGTAGCCAACGCGCCGCATGTGCCGGTGCACCTGGGTTCCATGGGCGCCAGCGTCGAGCATGTGCTGCGCCAGTGTGCTGACAGCATGCGACCGGGTGATGCCTATGCGCTCAATGACCCTTATCACGGCGGCACGCACTTGCCGGATGTCACCGTGGTGACGCCGGTGTTTGATGCTGCCAGTGAGCAATTATTGTTTTTTGTTGCCAGCCGTGGTCATCACGCCGACATTGGCGGTATTACGCCCGGGTCGATGCCGCCGAACTCACGTTGCATCGATGAAGAAGGTGTCATGCTGGATTGCCTGGCGATCATGCGGGCGGGCAAGTTTGACGAATCGATGTTACGCGAACAGCTCGAATCCGGCACTTACCCGGTGCGCAATGTCGAGCAGAACCTGGCCGATTTACGGGCGCAGCTTGGCGCCAACAACCAGGGCGTCAATGCCTTGCTGGGCATGGTGCAACACTTCGGCCTGGACGTGGTGCAGGCCTATATGCAGCATGTGCAGGACAATGCCGAGCAGGCGGTGCGTGATGTAATTGGCGTGCTGCAGGACGGCAGTTTTGCCGTAGCCATGGATGACGGTGCCGGGATTCATGTTGCCATTACCATCGACCATGATCAGCGCAGGGCGTGCATTGATTTCAGCGGCACCTCGGCGCAGCTGCCTAACAACTTTAATGCGCCTGCCTCCATATGCCATGCCGCCGTATTGTACGTGTTCCGGTCGCTGGTAGACCAGGATATCCCATTGAACGCCGGTTGCCTGAAGCCGCTGGATATCGTGATCCCTGAAGGTTGCCTGCTGAACCCGAAACCGCCGGCGGCGGTGGTGGCGGGCAACGTGGAAACATCGCAGCTGGTTGTCGACGTGTTGTACGGTGCACTGGGCAAGCTGGCGGGCAGCCAGGGTACGATGAATAATGTCACCTTTGGTAATAACCGGTACCAGTACTACGAGACCCTCGCCGGTGGCATGGGTGCCGGTCCCGAGGGGCATGGTGCCGGACCGATCCAGACGCATATGACCAATTCACGGCTGACTGATCCGGAGGTGCTGGAATGGCGCTACCCGGTGCGCTTGCAGCAGTTCCGGGTGCGACCGGGTTCCGGGGGCCAGGGTCGATGGCGTGGTGGCGATGGTGCTATCAGGGAAATCTGTTTCCTGCAGCCCATGACTGCCGCAATTGTCTCGGGAAGGCGAAAAACTGCCGCCCATGGGTTAGGCGGGGGAGAGGCCGGTTTACCCGGTAGTAACGCTGTGATTCGCTCTGATGGACAAAAAACGGTGCTTTCAGGCCGTGACCAGGTTGAGATGCAGGCTGGAGACTGCCTGGTAATTGAAACCCCGGGCGGTGGCGGTTATGGTGAAACACGATAAGGCGCGGAACCGTCGAAAACGGAACAAAATCCGGTTTTGTGCGTCCTGATAATGATAATCACAAGAATGATCATTCTGAATAGCCATGAGCGCACGTGACTTTATAGCGATAACCGGATTACTGATGACCGTCACCACGGCCACCGTGGCCGACAGCAGCTCTGCCGTGACATCCAGCAAGGGCCACGTTGCCGTGTGGAACGGTTTTGTGGACGATGTCCTGGCCCTGCACAAAAAACAGCTAACGCGATACAAGGTCACCACCAGCCGGAAACCGGGTGGCTATTTCAATGATCCCGAATTCTATATCGAGGAACGCTTTACTGATTCCGCCACCGGGAACGTGTTGTCGGTGATTCAATGGGAGAAAGCCCACCCCGATCGTGTTCACTCCATTGATGTCTATGTTCGCGATGACAAGGGCAGGGTAATTCGGGATTATTCAGCGCTGTACCTGACCTTCAGCCGCAACGCGCCGCAGCAGACCTTGATCAATCTTCATGCCCATAACGGCAAACTCCACGGCTGGCGCCAGTTTGACGCCTCGGATGAGCGCATCCAGGAACAATGCAAAGGCGAGCTCAACGGCAAGCCGGTTATGATTGAGCTGGATGATATGGATCTGCTCGGGGCAACCGACAGGCTGAATAGAATCAGCAACTCACCGGAATACAAGGCCTGCTTCGAAGGCTTGCCGGAAAACAGTGCCGGCAAGTACCTGACCCCGCAATAGTCTCGAAGCGAGGTTTCACTGCAACATGCCCGCTTTAATACGCGTGAGACCATAAAAAAAGCGCACCTGGTTGCAGGTGCGCTTTTTGGTTTAGCGAATGTTCGCGGGTATTTCGGGTTTGATGGCCCTTATACCATGTCCTTCAGAGCCTTTAACGGGGTTACCTTGACAACGTTACGAGCCGGCTTGGCCTTGAAGGTCATTTCTTCGCCGGTGAACGGGTTGGTGCCCTTGCGAGCCGGAACGGCTGGCTTCTTGACTACCTTGATTTTCATCAGGCCAGGTACGGTGAATACACCCGGGCCTTTTTTCAGGTCACGCTGGATCAGGGCAGCCAGCGTATCGAAAACGGCGCTTACGTCTTTCTTGCGAAGTTCGGTTTCCTCGGCGATGTAGTTGAGGATATCGGACTTGGTGGTTGGCTTGGTATTTTTAGCGGCCATCGATCACTCCTAGTTATCTTGTCCATTAAGTTAATGATGAAGGAAAGGGTTCGGGTTTGTTTCCTTGTGGGCGTAAGCTAGCACAGGTTTGCGCCAAAATGGTAGACCTAAAACCAAAAAAATGTCGTTTCCAGCCTGTATTTTCAGGGGTCTGAAGGATGGGCGGTTGCATGAGTTTGTCAAACGGTGATGCGCCGGGTGTTTCACAGTAAGCCAATTTGTACGGATTGTGTTTTAAGCTGTGAATTTAGAATGGCTTTTTGTCTATTAATATTCGCTAATGTAGCACGCTTAACAGCTAGGGATTGACGGGCTTGATGATATAGTAAGTGCACCAGATACGAGGCAAGAAGAAACGCGGTGCTGAGAGCAACTGTTAGATTCCTGGTACGCCTTCTGTTCCGCGTTCGCGTGATTGGAAGCGAGCACTATCAAGCCACCCAGCGCCAGGCTGATGGCCGAACACTGATTGTCGCCAATCACACTTCCTTTATTGACGGCCTGTTGTTGACCGTGTTTGTCCCTGACAGGTTGTGTTTCGCCGTCAACACCCAGATCGCTGAACAATGGTGGGCGCGGCTGGGATTATTTTTTGTCGATTTTGTTACCCTGGATACCAGCCGGCCGTTTGCCTTGCGTTCGCTGGTCAGCCAGGTTCGCCAGGGCAGGAAGGTGGTGGTTTTTCCGGAAGGGCGCATCACATTAACCGGCACATTGATGAAGGTGTACCCGGGTTCAGTGCTGGTGGTGGATCATGCCGACGCCCAGATTCTTCCTGTCAGCATTGATGGAGCACAATATTCGCGCATGTCACGCATGCGCGGCCGGATTCAGCGTCGTTGGTTTCCGCAAATAAAGATTACCTTCCAGGCCCCGCGGCGTTTGCAACTGGCTTCCCGGTTGTGCGGCAGGGATCGTCGGGACCAGGGGGTGCGACAACTGGCGAGAATGATGGAGGAGGTTGTCTATTACGGGCGTCGTGAGGGGTGCTCGCTGATGGATGCACTGGTGAGTGCGCGCACGCTCGCCGGTGGCAGGGCGTTGGCACTGGATGATATTGATCGTCGCCCCTATAGCTACGACCGCCTGATTGAAACCGTGATTCTGTTGGCCCGGGATATGCGCGTACGCAACCGGGAGCCCGGTGCAGTGGCAGCATTGTTGTTGCCCAATACCGCTCCGGCGGTGATATCTGTGCTCGCGGCATTTTATGCACGTATACCTATTGTGATCCTGGATACGACTGAGTCGGTGAATCACGTTCGCGATACCTGCCGACAGGCAGGGGTTGACTGCCTGTATACGGCACGCCGGTTTACCGAAATGTCGGGAACCGATTTTTCTGCATTGGCCGAATCGGTGGATATGGTTTACCTGGAAGATGTGCGTGATAGCCTGAATGTTGTCCAACGACTGTCGGCGAGACTGCAGCGCCTGCTGCTGCAGTGGCGCCTGCTGTCGCCGGGACGAGATTCGAACCAGTCTGCCGCCTGCCTGTTGCCGGTGAAACCGGATGGCCACGGGCAATTGCTTCGATATGAGGAATCCATGCTCCTGGCTAGGTGTCGCCAGGTTACGACGCGGCTGGATGTCGGTCCGCATGACGTGGTAATGAATCCCTGGCCTTTGCATAATCCCTACAGTCTCGTTGCCGGACTGTTTCTGCCGTTGACCAATGGCGCAAGCCTGGCGGTCTACCCGAGCGCCGCACACCATCGAATTGTCCCGGAAATGGCCTATGAGTTCGGCGCGACAATTCTATTGGCGGATTCTGACAGCCTTGCCGGGTATCGACAGTTGGCGCACCCTTATGATTTCTACGCTACCCGGTTCGCGTTTGTCGCCGGCCAGCTGCCCGCTGCCGATGAAGTCGACGACTGGCTGCAGCGATTCGGTGTACGCTTGTTTGGCAGCCTGGGGTCCATGGAAGCGGGTTCAGTCGTGGCCTTGAATACACCCTTGTTTCATCGCGCAGGCAGTTTTGGTCGATTACTTCCCGGGCTGGATTTTCGGCTGGCGCCGGAGGCGGGATTGCCCGAAGGTTCAGGGCGCCTGTGCCTGCGTGGCGCCGGGTTGCCAGGGTTGGACCCGGCGGCAGAATCTGTTTCCGGTCAAGAGCTTCGCTGGGTGGATACGGGCCGGGTGGTGCGCATGGACGAAGACGGCTACCTGTGGCCGGCCTGAAGCGCCCGGCGAGTCGTCAAAATTTGCCAATAATAGCTGCAATACCGGGAAATCCGGCTATAATGCGGCCCGGCCTGTCATTGTTGCCGGGCTTGGAAAACCGCTGTTCGGGCTCCATATAGGCGGGAGCACAATTCTGGAGTATAGATTCATGCCGATTTATGAGTATCGCTGCCAATCCTGTGGCCACGAGTTCGAGGCCATGCAGAAAATGAGTGATGACGCACTGACCGAGTGCCCGAAGTGCAAGCAGCATGAGCTGAAAAAACTGATTTCTGCCGGCGGCTTTCAATTGAAGGGCGGCGGCTGGTACGAGACGGATTTCAAAAACAGCAGTAGTGGCTCGGGCAGCAAGGGCGGTTGCGGCGGCGGCGGTTGCGGCTGTCATTGATGCCGACCGGAAATATTCGATACCAAGGCGCCCGATTGAACGGGCGCCATTAATTTTCAGAACGTAAGGATACATGGCCATGACCGGATTGCGCCGTTACCTGGTGGCGGGACTGTTGGTCTGGATTCCGCTCGGTGTTACTTTTGTTATCATCCGGTTCCTGGTGGAGCTCATGGACCGGAGCCTGTTATGGCTGCCGCCACGGCTTCAGCCGGAAGCATTGTTTGGTCTTGCCATACCCGGCCTGGGTGTTGTTCTGACCGCGGTCGTGGTGCTCGGCACCGGTGTAATTGTCGCCAATTTTTTTGGCCGTCATCTTGTCAGCCTGTGGGAACAGTTGCTGGCCAGGATTCCGCTGGTGCGTTCCATCTACTCCGGCGTCAAGCAGGTGGCGGCGACCGTGCTGTCCGGCTCGGGCCAGTCGTTCAGCAAGGTGGTGCTGGTGGAGTATCCTCGCCGAGATGCCTGGACCCTGGCTTTTGTTACCGGCAGCGTCTGGCCCGGGATTGCCAGGGCTATTGATGCCGATGCCAGTGAGTTGGTAAGTATTTACGTGCCGACCACGCCCAACCCGACGTCCGGTTTTTTCCTGATGGTGCCGCGCAAGGATATCAGGGAAGTGGACATTTCGGTTGATGATGGACTGAAGCTGATACTGTCCACCGGTGTGTTGTCACCTGACCAGGTCAGCAAACAAAAAAACAAACGCCAGCAATTGAGCTGATGCAGGCGGGAACATATATTATTTTCAGGAAACGAACATGCGTACGCTTTACTGTGGAGAAATAAACGAAACCCATATTGATCAAACCGTCACGCTGTGCGGCTGGGTGCATAATCGTCGTGATCATGGTGGCGTTATCTTTATTGATCTGCGTGATCGCGAAGGCCTGGCACAGGTGGTCATTGATCCGGATACGCCCGAGGCCTTCAGCCTTGCCGAAAGCGCGCGCAGCGAATTTGTTCTGCGTATTACCGGTATGGTGCGCCGTCGTCCCGCCGGTACCGAAAACAAGGAACGCCCCACCGGCATGGTTGAAGTGCTGGTCAAGCAACTGGAAGTGCTGAACCGTTCCGAGCCGCTGCCATTCCAGATGGATGACAGTGATATTACCGAGGCAGTGCGCCTCAAGTATCGCTACCTGGATCTGCGCCGTGATTTCATGCATCGGAATCTCCGCCTGCGTCACAAGGTTACGCAGACTATGCGCCGTTTTCTCGAGGACCAGGGATTTATTGAAATTGAAACCCCGATGCTGACCAGGTCCACGCCGGAAGGCGCCCGAGATTACCTGGTACCCAGTCGTACCCACCCGGGCAATTTCTTTGCCTTGCCGCAATCACCGCAGCTGTTCAAGCAGTTATTGATGGTGGCCGGCTTCGAAAAATATTTCCAGGTTACGCGCTGCTTCCGTGATGAAGATTTGCGTGCTGATCGCCAGCCCGAATTCACGCAGCTGGATATCGAGATGGCTTTCATTGATGAAGAACAGGTCATGGGATTGATGGAAGACATGATCCGCAACCTGTTCCGCACGATACTGAACGTGGAGTTGCCGAACCCGCTGCCGCGTATTACCTATGCCGAGTCCATGAACCGCTATGGCGTTGACCGCCCGGATCTGCGCATCCCGCTGGAACTGGTGGAAGTGGGCGACCTGATGCAGGACGTGGAATTCAAGGTATTCTCCGGTCCGGCAAAAAGCGAATCCGGCCGTGTCGCTGCGCTGCGTGTACCCAGGGGCGGTGAACTCAGTCGCAAACAAATTGATGACTATACAACCTACGTCGGGGAATACGGCGCCAAGGGCCTGGCCTATATCAAGGTCAATGAAATCGCCAACGGTCGTGACGGACTGCAATCACCGATACTCAAGTTCCTGCCCGATGAGGCAATCAGTGAAATTCTTGGTCGTACCGGTGCGCAGGATGGCGACCTGGTATTCTTTGGCGCCGATCATGCCAGCATTGTTAACGATGCACTGGGTGCCTTGCGTATCCGCCTGGGCCATGACATGGGCCTGGTTGAAAAGGCCTGGAAACCGGTCTGGGTTGTGGACTTCCCCATGTTCGAATACGACGCCGACGCCAAGCGATACAAGGCACTGCATCACCCGTTCACGGCTCCGGCCAATGATGACATGAGCAGTTTTGATCCTGCCAATGCACTGTCACGCGCCTATGACATGGTGCTGAACGGCAGCGAGATCGGTGGTGGCTCGATTCGTATTCATCGCCAGGACGTGCAGCAGCATGTATTCGAAACTCTTGGTATTGATGAAGCCGAAGCCAATGAAAAATTCAGCTTCCTGCTTGAGGCATTGAAGTTCGGTGCGCCGCCCCACGGCGGTATTGCCTTTGGCCTCGATCGCGTGGTGACGCTGATGGCGGGCCTCGATTCCATTCGTGACGTGATTGCGTTCCCGAAAACACAAAAGGCATCCTGCCTGCTGACACATGCGCCGAGTTATATTGAAGACATTCAGCTGCGCGAGCTGAACGTCAAGCTGCGCAAGCCAGTCGAAAAATCCGAACCAGGCCAAAAGGCCGGCTGATGCACATTCCTGACGGGGAGCCATACAAGCGACCCGAGTCAGTGCTGGTGGTGGTGTATACTGCCACCGGCAAAGTGTTATTGCTGCGACGCGTGGACCACGCTGATTTCTGGCAGTCCGTGACCGGATCCATGAACCGGGACGAGGTCGATCCGTACCACACCGCCATTCGTGAACTCAGGGAAGAGACCGGCATTGTTGTTAACGGCAATCTTGTCGATCTCGAAATTGCCAATCGCTATGAAATCTTCCCCGAGTGGCGCTACCGCTACGAACCCGGCGTGACACACAATACCGAGCATGCCTTTTCACTGAAACTTGCTGACATATGTGATGTGGTTATCAACCCGGCCGAACACAGTGATGCGTGCTGGTTGTCTTTCGAGGAAGCAACAAGGCGGCTGGCATCGTGGACCAATCGCGAGGTCGTGGAGTATATCGATCGAAATGGTTTATGACCGGTATTGACTGCCTGGTGAGATGAGTTCAGCCAAGGGCAAGACGCTGTTTTTCCAGGACCCGGTTATCAAAGCCGTGGGCGCCCAGCAGAAAGTCGCGGGCGTTGCTGTCACCTCGATGCAGGTAATAGCGATATAGCAGGTAGTAACCTTCCGCAATGTTCTCCCGGTCACGCCCGGTCAATGCCTGCATGTTACCTTGCAGGCCGGGTATCACCAGTCTCATCCCGGTGTCGATGATATCGGGATTCTCGATAACCCTCTGGTTGGCGCGATAGATGTAGGGCCACAGGCGGCTGTCGCCGTAATGCAATTGCGCCAGTTTCCACAGGCTGTCGCCCCGGGTAACCGTCTTGATTAATGGCTTGAGGAAAAAATTGTTGTCGCCTTGCCCGGTTTCATCGGCAGGTGGTTTTGATTGTTTTGCCGGTTCCGTGGGCACGGCAACAGAATCAACCGGCGTTGTTGTAGCAACCGAACCGGCCGCTGCCTCGATACTGTTGGTCATGACGGTAGCATGGCTGGTCGCGGTGACAATGTCGGTATCGTCGAAATCCTTTTGCAGTGTCGATAATATAAAAGGTACCGCGGCGAACAGGCCGAGCGCCGATATGCCCAGGAATGCCGCCAGGGGGTGCCTGGTGGACGACTGCGCGGCGGATTTTTCAGTGGCATGTAGACTCGGCAGATCAGCAGGATCATTCATGACCGAGTTGGCTGCCGGGTGTTTGTTGATGACTGCTACCTGCGCCCTTGGTGCCAATACCGCGGGAGATATTGGCGCTGTCGTATTACGCGCTATTTCTGCCTGGCTGACTGCAATCGCGGGCGCCTTGGTTGCCTGGATCTGGTCGCGTAACTGCTTGGCCGGTTTGAAACTGACCAGGGGTGTCGGTGGCAAGATGCGCGTTGCCCCGGTATTGGGGTTCCGGTAAACGCGTGACTTGCTGTACTTGAGACGGAAAGTGCCGAACTGGTGAAGCCGGACAAGGCCATCACGCTTGAGGCCTTCCCTTATTACCGCGATCAGTTCCTGCAAGACAAAATCAAAGCCCAGTGTCGCCAGCGCCGTGGCTTCGGTGTTTCGGTTGGCTTGTATTTTGGCGGCGGCAACCATGATCAGTCGTCCTTGTCAGCCGCAAAATCGTCTTTGATTGTCTTGTGCTGGTTAAACCTGAGCTGTTGGCGCGCGGGAATATAACAACGACCCTTGCCCGGAATGTAGCCGTAGCGGCCCTTGCTTTCTTTCACCTGGAGCTTGCCCAGGCCGGAGAGAGTGACAGCGTCACCGGCAATCAACCGTTGCCTCAGGATTGACAGTACTTGTTTTAATGCCTGGCGAGTCAGCTTCTGGTTAGCACCGAGCCTGGCAGACAACAGCTTGATCACGTCGGATGTATTCATACAGGTGTTACCGCCTGGATCGGCAGTGCGCTCTGAGTGACAGTAATAATCGAGTATACCTTAATTTAACCAACGGCATTACTGCGTGATCTAACCCTATGGTTTGAAACAAAAAAGCTGTGCATTTTGAAAGATTTCTCTTGCTGCCAGTGACGGCGGGATAAAGGGACAAGTCTTGTCAGTGTTGCCAAATCGCCGGGATGTGGCTGTTATAGGACGGCTACGCTGTCAGCGGTTCTTGGACTGGTTTCGGGGTTATCATATACACAGTACGAATATACTGTGTTACAGGGAGACGTTCGCGTAAGGGTGATGCTGACAGTGCATAACAAGCCGGCCTCAATAGTTGTGATTATCCATGGTATCTGGATGCCTGCTGTCGTGATGTGGCCGCTGGCCATTCAGCTGAAACGTCATGGACAGAGCCCGGTATTGTTCGGCTATCCAACGCTTGCCAGCACCCTGACCGACAGCGCGTTGCGACTTAACCGGTTTATTGAAACTCTTGATGCCGAACATGTGCACCTGGTTGCTCATAGCCTGGGTGGACTACTGGTGCGAGCGATGTTTCATCTTTACCCGGATCAACCGCCAGGTCGTATCGTGATGTTGGGAACGCCTGCTGATGGCAGCGTAGTCGCTGAACGTTTGCGTTGTTGGGGTCCATTGGGTCGCTCACTGGTTGGGCGGAGCCTCGGTCAGTACCTGGACGAAGGTCAATCCTGGTCAATGATCAGCAGGGATCTGGGTGTTATTGCCGGATCCCGGGCCTTTGGTATGGGTAGCCTGGCAGGTGGTTTGTCGGGACCGGGTGATGGAACGGTTTTGATTAAAGAAACCCGATGTCGGGACATGACAGATCATATTGTATTGCCCCTAACGCACAGCGCGCTGGTTGCAGCGCCCTCGGTTGCCAGGCAGGTGGTACACTTTCTTGAATATGGAAAATTTTATGTGTCAACAGCAGGTCAGCCACTGTAAACATGATTGGCTAAATGCTGTGGTTTTGGAGTCGCAAGTTGTGAAGTTTGTACGGGCAGTTAGTTCTGGAGAGGAGCCGGGCACTTTTCTCGTGCGGAAGTATGATGCCGCTGCTTGGGCGTAATTGCAGCCTTGTGTGCCCCGGATCAAATGACGATGCTTGTATTACCGAAGTGAATGTGATGGCTCACTATTGACTCATTTTTCCGGTTCCTGCTTCAGAACTCCCGCTGAAGGAAACTGATCGAAGTGGTGGCCTCTTGATTAGCACTGGGTCGCGATTCCACCCGGCCTGATGCGATGCTAAAATTCGGCGAATTTTAGTCGGAAAAGTCCCGGTGGAAGGCGCCGGGCGAGGCATGAGAGGTAGCTATGGCTGGACACAGTAAATGGGCCAATATTCGGTTTCGCAAGGGCGCGCAGGACGCCAAGCGTGGCAAGATTTTCACGAAGATTGCCCGAGAAATTACCATTGCCGCAAAAACCAGTGGTGGCGACCCGGGCTCCAATCCTCGTTTGAGGGCTGCTATCGACAAGGGCTTGTCCAGCAATATGACCAAGGACAAGATCGAGCGCGCAATCAAAAAGGGTACCGGTGAACTGGAAGGCGGATCCATTGAGGAGGTGACCTACGAAGGTTACGGACCGGGTGGAATTGCGGTCATGGTGGAATGTGCCACCGATAATCGCAACCGTACTGTGGGTGAAGTCCGGCATGCTTTTACCAAGCACGGCGGCAACCTGGGCACAGATGGATCGGTGGCGTATTTGTTCAAAAAAATCGGTGTGCTGGTCTTTCCGGACGGGGACGAAGACGCCATCATGGAAGCGGCGCTGGAGGCGGGTGCCGACGATGTCGTTGCGGACGGCGGCATCGTCGAAGTACAGACTGAGCCGGGCAATTTTCATGACGTTCTCGAAGCCATGACTGCAGCAGGATTCAAGCCGGAGGACGCTGAAATCACCCAGCGCGCATCCACTGAAACCACCCTGGTTGGCGAGGACGCAGAAAAAATGCTCAAGCTGCTGGATCGGCTCGAAGATCTCGATGATGTGCAAAACGTCTTCAGTAACGCGGATTTCCCGGACGATGTGCTCGAGGCGCATGCCGGCTAGCCGGGTCGATACTATATATATGGGGTGCGTCTAGTGCGCATCCTGGGCATTGATCCGGGATCCCGGACAACGGGTTACGGGTTGGTGGAGCTGGACGGACAGCGTATTGTGTACGTGGACAGTGGTTGTATTCGCTGCGGTGATGGCGCGCTTCCGGATCGGCTCGACATCATTTTTCGTGGAATTTCCGATATTATTCAACAACATGGGCCTTCCGTAGCGTCGGTCGAGCAGGTGTTTATGGCCCGCAATGCCGATTCGGCGCTGAAACTGGGCCAGGCTCGAGGGGCGGCGATATGCGCGCTCAAACAAGCCGGGCTCGAGGTTCAGGAGTACTCGGCATTGCAGATCAAGCAAGCGGTGGTTGGCCGGGGTCATGCGGACAAACAGCAGGTGCAGCACATGGTCAAGGCGTTACTGGGTTTGATGGGCGATCCCCAGGCCGATGCGGCGGACGCGCTGGCCGCGGCCATTTGCCATGCCCATGATCGCAGCGGTTTGAGCGCTATAAAACGTGGTTTTCGTCGGGCAAAGGTGGTGAGGTAGTGCATCAGCATGATTGGTCGAATTAAGGGTATTTTGCTCCATAAAGAGCCACCCGCGTTGCTGGTCGATGTAGCCGGCGTTGGCTACGAAATTGAGGCGCCAATGGCCACGTTTTACGACCTGCCGGCCCAGGGCCAGCCCGTTGTTCTTCATACTCACCTGGTGGTGCGTGAAGATGCGCACCTGCTGTTTGGGTTTTCCACCGAGGCACAGCGAAGCCTGTTCCGCGGGTTGATCAGGGTGAACGGTGTTGGGCCGCGGGTTGCCTTGGCCATTTTGTCGACCCTGTCTGCCGCCGAGTTTGCCCAGTGTGTGGCCAATAACGATATTGCCGCACTCACCAGGGTGCCCGGAATTGGCAAAAAAACGGCCGAACGCCTGGTGATTGAAATGCGTGACAAGCTGGACCTGGTTGGATTGCAGGTGCCGGCTCATGCGGCAGAGCCAGGCTCGGTACTGCCCGGTGATCCTGCCGGCGAGGCGGTGTCAGCGCTTATCGCGCTTGGCTACAAGCCCCAGGAGGCCAGCAGGCTGGTGCGCAATGTGCCGGGTAATGATCTGAGCACGGAAGACATTATTCGCCTGGCATTGAAATCCATGGCAGGATAGGGACCCATGATTGAATCCGACCGCCTGGTATCCGCACACGTTCTGAGCACCCCTGACGAAAAGCTGAATGATGTCAGCCTGCGCCCGCAGAGTTTTGGCGAATACATTGGCCAGCCTCATATTCACGAACAAATGGAAGTTTTTGTCGGCGCCGCCCGAAAGCGTGGCGAAGCGCTGGATCACGTGCTGCTGTTCGGCCCTCCCGGTCTTGGCAAGACCACACTGGCCAATGTCATTGCCCGGGAAATGGGCGCCAACCTGCGGCAAACCTCAGGTCCGGTGCTTGAGCGGGCCGGTGACCTGGCGGCATTGCTCACCAATCTCGAGCCCAATGATGTCCTGTTTATCGATGAAATCCATCGCCTGAGCCCAGTGGTAGAGGAGATCCTGTACCCGGCCATGGAGGACTACCAGCTGGATATAGTCATTGGCGAGGGACCCGCTGCCCGATCCATCAAGCTGGATTTGCCCAGGTTTACCCTGATCGGTGCGACCACACGGGCAGGCCTGCTGACCTCTCCCCTGCGTGACCGCTTTGGCATCGTTCAGCGTCTGGAGTTTTATGGCCAGGCTGACCTTGAAAAAATTGTCGCCCGGTCTTCGGGCATACTTAATATTGCCCACGAAACTGACGGCGTGTCGGCAATCGCCCGCCGATCGCGTGGTACGCCCCGTATTGCCAACCGCTTGTTGCGCCGGGCGCGGGACTACGCCGAGATCAAGGGCGATGGTGTGTTGACCGGCACTATCGCTGAAGCGGCACTGGACATGCTGGAGGTTGATAACAATGGCCTGGATAACCTGGATCGGCGCTATCTCCAGGCGATTATCGAGAAGTTTGATGGCGGTCCGGTCGGTATCGACAGTCTCGCCGCCGCCATCGGCGACGAGCGCGGCACGCTTGAAGACATGCTTGAGCCTTACCTGATTCAACAGGGGTTTGTCATGCGCACGGCACGGGGCCGGATGGCGACACGACGAGCATGGCAGTATTTTGGTTTATCCATGCCAGCTGCGGCATCGCAGCAACAGGGTGAACTGTTTAATGACAAGTAACGAGGCCGCGCGACGCGTTGATGCCAACCCGGAACAGCAGTGACAGACGTTTTTTCCATTCCAGTTCGAATATATTACGAAGACACCGATACCGGCGGTGTTGTCTATTACGCCAATTACCTGCGTTTCATGGAACGCGCGCGAACCGAGTTGCTGCGTAGCCGTGGGCTGGAACAGGATGTTTTGCGGGACGAGTGCGGCGTATTGTTCGCCGTTCGACGGGCGGAGGTAGATTATCTCAAGCCGGCGAAGCTCGATGATGAGCTCAAGGTCACGGCGGAAATCAGGCGACTCGGTGGCGCCAGTATCAACTTTTACCAGGAAGTGCGCCTGGGTGAAGATGTGCTGTGCAAGGGCAATATCCGAATAGCCTGTATCCACGACGAGGCACTGGCGCCCATGGCGGTACCGAAACGGGTAACTGAATTACTACAACCCGTTGTCAGGCGAGCGCCTGACGGGGGAGAACAATAAGGGAGGTCAGTGCGTGGTCACTGCATCAGGAGAAGGTTTGGCGTTATGGAGCCTGGTCACCCAGGCGGGTCTGGTTGTGCAACTGGTGATGATGTCATTATTGCTGGCATCGTTGATATCCTGGACCATTATTTTTCGTAAATGGTTCATGATTAACGCGGCCCTGAACGAAGCGACGAGTTTTGAGCGCCGGTTCTGGTCCGGCGGCAATATTAACCAGATTTATGCCGAGCTTACCCGTCGCGACGCGGACCCGACAGGCATGGCCGGCATTTTTGTAGACGGCTTGCAGGAGTTCCGCCGGCTTGGTCAGCAATCAGGAATCAAGACCGGTGAAATTCTCGATGGTGTTCAGCGTGCCATGCGCGTTTCACTGACAAGGGAAATGGACGCGCTGGAACATCATTTGCCTTTCCTGGCAACTGTTGGCTCGACTAGCCCCTATGTCGGCCTGTTTGGAACGGTCTGGGGTATCATGAATTCATTCAGGTCACTCGGCACCGTGCAGCAGGCAACCATTGCCCATGTTGCGCCGGGTATCGCCGAGGCGCTCATTGCAACCGCTATGGGCCTGCTGGCCGCTATTCCTGCGGTGGTGGCCTATAACCGCTATACGGCAAAAGTAGAACGCCTGATTACGCGCTATGAAATCTTTATCGACGAATTCTCAAGTATCGTTCAGCGCCAGGCTGCACCGACAAAGGCGATGGCTGAATAAATGACTACGCCGGTTCGACACAAGCGCAAGAAACTCATGAGTGACATTAACGTGGTGCCCTACATTGATGTCATGCTCGTGTTGCTGGTGATATTCATGATTACAGCGCCGATGCTGAAAGAAGGCGTCAAGGTGGAATTGCCGCAAGCCTCGGCCAGGCCGGTCGATGTGAAGGATCAGGAAACCATGGTAATTACGGTAGATCATCAGGGAGTGCTTTATCTTGATGATCGTAAAATGGAGCGCGAGGCCATTATCAGCAAAGTGGCGCGAATAATGGAATTCAGGCCACAAACAGAAGTCGTGATTCGTGGTGACCGTAGAATCGCCTATGGCGAGGTCGTCGGCCTGATGGCGAGCCTGCAAAAAGCCGGAATTCAGGCGGTTGGTCTGGCGACGGAACCGGCTCCCCGGTGACAGGGGACGACAGTCGTGGCGCAACAGGCAACCTGGTCAACCTCCCGGCACGAAGACAGTCTTTTCCGGGCATTTGTATTTGCCTTGCTGTTGCATGTAGTGTTGCTGTTGTTTGTGGCAATCGGGTTCAGCTGGTCCTGGCAAAAAACGCCTGCGCAGGAGTCGGTGATCAAGGCGCGCGCGGTTTCGTTACCGGCTGAAACGGTTTCAAAGACAGCGGTTGATACGAAGCCTGTAAAAAAGACTGCGAAACCCCGGCCTGTCGCCAAGCCCAAACCAAAAAAGAAAACAGAAAAAACAGGAAAGCCAAAAACCAGCAAGGCAGAAAAGCAGCGCCGGCAAAAAGAGATGGAACAGCAAATGCAGCAAATGCTGGCTGAAGAAGAAGGAGAAATGGCCAGGCAGGCTAGCGCGAGAAAGGCGAATGAAATTACCGACAAGTTTCGTACCGTGATTCAGCAAAAGGTCAGTCGAAACTGGATTAAACCCGCCGGTGTTGGCAAGGGTCTTGAGTGCGTGATGCGGGTGCGCCTGGCTGCAGGTGGCGACGTAATCAGTACTGAAGTAGTGCGATCCAGTGGTGATGCCATATTTGATCGTTCGGTGGAGAGTGCCGTGTTCAAGGCTGCTCCTCTGCCAGTGCCGGAAGATGCCACCATGTTTGAACGTTTTCGTGAAATTGAGTTTTTGTTCCGACCGGAAACCTGATGGAAATAAAAAGGCGATAGACAGATGTTTTGGAAAGCTATACTGGTACCCGTGTTACTGATTGTCAGTCTGCCGGCCCGGGCGGTTTTGCAGATTGAGATAACCCAGTCGGGCGAAGGAGGGCTGCCGATTGCAGTCGTGCCTTTCTCCTGGGAAGGCAAGGGCAAGCCGCCCCAGGTGGTTTCGGATATTGTATCTTCCGATCTGGCGCGCAGCGGAAAGTTTACCGTTCTGGATAACAGGAAATTCATAAGTCGACCGACATCTGATCGTGATGTGGTATTCAAGGACTGGCGCATGATCAAGGCTGAAGCGCTGGTAATTGGCACGGTCAGGCAGGCTGGTGAAAACCAGTACCAGGTTGAGTACCGGTTGTATGATGTTTTCAAGCAGGCACAACTGGCCGGTTATCGTTACACGGTTACGGCGGAACTGTTGCGCCTAGCAGCGCACCAGGTCAGCGATGTGATTTATGCAAAACTCATGGGAGAGTCCGGGGCATTTGCAACACGTATAGCCTATATCACCAAGAAAGAGATTCAGCCTGGAAGAGCCGAGTATCGATTGCAGATTGCTGATTCGGATGGGTACGGACCGGTAACGGCAGTGACATCACGTGAACCTTTGATGTCGCCGGCATGGTCACCGGACGGGAACCAGATTGCCTACGTATCCTTTGAAGGCAAGCGATCCATGGTGTATATCCAGGAAGTGGCTACCGGCAAGCGTGAACGTATCGCCCAGTTTCAGGGAATCAATAGCGCACCGGCATGGTCGCCGGATGGTCGCCGATTGGCGCTCACCCTGTCCAAGGACGGGAGCCCTGATATTTATATAAGAGATGTGGCTACAGGCAGGCTTGAGCGCGTGACGACGCACGGCGCCATTGATACCGAGCCGGCATGGTCGCCGGATGGTCGCTACCTGGTTTTCACTTCGGACCGGGCCGGTGGCCCGCAGATTTACCAGATGGACCTGGAGCGTCGGGAGCTGAAAAGACTGACCTTTGAGGGTGATTATAATGCCCGCGCGTCGTATTCTGTGGATGGCAAGCGGCTGACACTGGTGACGCGCGAGCGGGGTCGTTATCATGTGGGCGTGCTGAATCTTGATGGCCTGTCGTTGCAGATACTCACTGATTCACAGCTGGACGAGTCCCCCAGTTTTGCACCCAATGGCAGAATGGTGCTCTACGCAACTGAGTTGCATGGGCGCGGTGTTCTGGCCTCCGTTTCATCAGATGGCCGGGTTCGCCAGACATTCAGGTTTGACCAGGGTGATGTGCGCGAACCGGCATGGTCACCGTATAATCAACAATTGAGATACAAGGAGTAACGGGATGATGTGGAACAGATTGGCGGTATTGGCTGTTGTCACCATGTTGGGACTTGCTGCCTGCGGTGGTGACAAGGCAGTCGTCGAGGAAGGCGCTGGCGCGGATGCGGCAGGTGTGGGCGTTACAGGACTGGGCCAGGAGAGCCTGGGCGGCGATCTCTTGTCCGAAACCCGGGTCTATTTTGAGTTTGACAGTGCCAGCCTTACCAGTGAAGGCAGCCAGGTTGTGGAAGCTCATGCCAGGCATCTGCTGGCCAATAGCAATGTTATGGTGACGCTGGAAGGTCATTGCGACGAGCGCGGCACCCGCGAATATAACCTGGCATTGGGTGAGCGACGCGCCAAGGCAGTTGCGCGCATGATGCGGGTGCTTGGCGTGGCTGATGAGCGCATCAAGGTTACATCTTATGGTGAAGAGAAGCCGCTGGAATCAGGTCACGATGAGTCAGCCTGGCGTCAGAATCGTCGAGTTGAAATCATTTACTAGGTTAGAGATATCAGGAGAACAGGTATGTGCGGGTTCAGGCGATTGATGGCCGTGATGGTTATGATGGCCGTGGCGTCAACTGCATCAGCCGCTGATCGCCTGCAGGATCGTCGCAACAGCGATTTCGGCAGCCAGCCTGATGGCCCGGTTCCTGCAAAAAAGAGCGGCCCGAGCAACCTGGTTGAATTGCTTGTGCAGCTGGACAATCTTCAAAATGAAGTCAAGCAGCTGCGAAACCAGGTTGAAATCCAGAATCACCAGTTGCAGCAACTCAAGGAAAGTCAGCGCAATGCCACGCGCGATGTCGATCAGAGATTACAGCGCCTTGAAGGCGGGGTCGGCGGTGCGCCAGTCGCTGCCGTGGATAAAACCGAATCCGCGCCGGAGAAGAAGGGCGGTGCAATTGAGCCCGGGGTAGCGAAACTTGAGCCAGGGAAACAGGATGTTCCGGAAAAGCCCGCAGCCGCCACGCCCGCGCCATCCAAGCCAGTTGATACATCTGTTCAGGCCCAGGAGGACTACGACGCGGCGTTCAAGTCGCTGAAAAACGGGTACTATCAGCAGGCCATTCAGAGTTTTACAGAATTCATCGACAAGTATCCCAAGCACAAGCTGGCAAGTAATGCCCAGTACTGGATTGCCAAATCACACTTTGTTACCCGTAATTACAAGCAGGCCTTGTCCGACTTTGACAAGACTATTGATAGCTATCCAAATAGCAGCAAGATTCCTGATGCCATGCTGAACAAGGGCTACGCCCTGTATGAGCTTGGACGATACAAGGAAGCACGCAAGGTGCTGGAAACTGCATCGACTCGTTACAAGAATACGCGCACCGGCAAGCGCGCCAGCGAGCGACTGGCACGCATGAAAAAGGAAGGGCGCTAGGCATCTGCCAGGCCGCAGTCATATGATCAGCAACACTGAACCTCCGGTGGCGCAGCGTGAACCAGGTACAAGCCTGCGTATTACCGAAATCTTTTGTTCCTTGCAGGGAGAAAGCCAGACGGTGGGCTGGCCAACAACGTTCATCAGGCTGACTGGCTGTCCGCTGCGATGTAACTACTGTGATACCGAGTACGCTTTTCGTGGTGGTGTTGCGATGAGCATCGAAGCAATCATGGACCGGGTCGCCGGACTCGGTGTGCAGCATGTTACAGTCACTGGCGGAGAACCGCTGGCACAAAAACCTGTGCTTCAGTTGCTCGCCGGTCTCGCAGATGCCGGTTACCTGGTTTCACTTGAGACCAGTGGAGCACTGGCAATTGATGGTGTGGACGAGCGCGTACTGGTAGTTATGGATCTGAAGACACCTGCGTCGGGTGAGGTTGACAAGAACCGTTACGAGAATATTGCCCGGCTTAAGGGCGCGGATGAAATTAAGTTTGTTATTTGCAATCGCGAGGATTACGAATGGGCCTGTCAATGCATGGTTGATCATGCCATTGTTGATCAATGCCAGGTGCTGATGTCTCCGGCTTTCGGGCAACAGGATCCGGCTCAATTGGCACAATGGATTCTTGACGACAGATTGCCTGTTCGGTTTCAACTTCAGCTTCACAAGGTTCTGTGGGGAAGTGAACCGGGGCGGTAACAAGGTTATTTTCAATGAGGTCTGAACAACAACAAAACGGATTCGAATCAGTCGGCAAAGCCGTGATCCTGGTATCGGGCGGCCTGGATTCCGCTACCGTTCTGGCGATGGCGCGCTCCCGGGGCTATGATTGCTATGCGTTGAGCTTTGACTATGGTCAGCGACACCGCTGTGAACTCAGGGCTGCAGCGGTTGTGGCAAAAGCGTATGGCGCGGCGGAGCACAGGGTGGTCAATCTCGATATGTCGTGGATTGGCGGCTCGGCATTGACCGATACGACTATTCCGGTACCGGAGGATCAGGCAGACAGCAGCGACATCCCGATTACATACGTTCCTGCCAGGAATACGGTGTTTCTTTCCTACGCGCTGGCGTGGGCTGAAGTTATCGGGGCCCGCGACATTTTTATCGGTGCCAATGCCGTGGACTATTCCGGTTATCCTGATTGTCGTCCGGCTTTTATTGAGTCATTCGAAAGACTGGCCAACCTGGCCACCAAGGCCGGAATAGAAGGCCGGAGCTTTCGAATCCATGCGCCACTGATTGACCTGAGCAAGGCGGAAATTATCCGCAAAGGATCGATCCTGGGCGTAGATTACTCGTTGACCAGCTCCTGTTACCAGCCGGATGAGGATTGCCGTGCCTGTGGCCACTGCGATTCCTGCAGGTTGCGCAAGGCCGGGTTCTCTGACGCAGGCATGGAAGATCCGACCCGTTACAGGTGACTTTGGTCGGCGCGATAATGGGTTCGCCGAGGCGACGCACCTGGTTGCGGAATAAATTACACCCAACGATCGTCTAGGAGTGGAGTTCAGGCCCGGTAGGCGTAAATAGAAAAACATGTTGCGAGGACGTGTCCAATGGAATTAAGCATTCATAATCAGATACTTCTGATTGTTTTCATAACTGCAGCCGTAATGGGTGCAATCGTGAACAAGACCAACTTCTGTACAATGGGCGCGGTCTCTGACTGGGTAAACATGGGCGATATGGGCCGCATTCGTGCCTGGTTGCTGGCGATGGCCATCGGTATAGCCGGTGTCCTGGTCATGGAGACAGCGGGCGTTATTACATTGCCTGGTGATACCTTTCCGCCATATCGCACTGCCAGTTTTGCCTGGCTTCGTTATGTGCTGGGCGGTTTCATCTTTGGTATTGGCATGACACTCGGCAGCGGCTGTGGCAACAAGACGCTGGTCCGTATTGGTGGCGGTAATATCAAGTCCATTTTTGTCCTTGCGATTATGGGTGTGTGCGCCTACGTCATGTTGTGGACCAATTTTTTTGATACCGCGTTCATGAGCTGGATTCGCCCGACTATTGTTGATCTCACTACCATGAATATGCCGAGCCAGAAACTGGGTGATATGGTCGGTGCCGGTTCTGACGCTTCGGGCACGATTCACCTGGTTGTCGGTGCGCTGGCTATAGCGGGTATACTGTTTTATGTATTCAAGTCTGCTCATTTCCGTGGCAGTTTTGATCACATCCTGGGTGGCGTTGCCGTTGGCGTGGCAGTTTTGATCGGCTGGTACGTGACTGGCAGTAATTTTGAAGCCTGGAAAGAATTTGCTGATTTCTCCGAAACGCCGCCAAGCCGCGTCGCCGTTCAGTCCTATACGTTCATTAGTCCGGCAGGCGACCTGATGCGCTACTTGCAGCAACCGGGCAATTTGGGCCTGATCAATTTTGGTGTTGTGGCGTTACTGGGGGTTATAGCCGGTTCTTTCCTGTACGCGATCTTCAGCAAATCTTTTCGAATCGAGTGGTTCGTGAATCGCAGTGATTTTATCAATCATGCAGTCGGTGGCGTACTTATGGGCATCGGTGGCGTCCTGTCCATGGGCTGTACGATCGGCCAGGCGGTAACCGGCGTGTCTACGCTGGCGCTGGGATCCTTTGTAACATTTGCAGCCATCGTATTTGGTTGTGCATTGACCATGAAGGTCCAGTTTAACCTGCTTGATGAGCAGGGATTTGGATCGGCTGTGGTCAGCGCATTACGCGAGATGAAGCTGTTACCTCAAAAGTAAGGGATGCAGGTTTTTCCTGTATCCCCGCAGGTTATCCAGGCGCCCGGTCGGCGGTTTGACAGCCCGCCGCCGGGTCTGGATAATCGCGCCTTCCCCGGCTGACCGGGGGATTCATTCAGGGGGCTGTTAGCTCAGTTGGTAGAGCACCGGACTTTTAATCCGATGGTCGCAGGTTCGATCCCTGCACAGCCCACCACCTCATTTTTCATTTATCTCATCGGCATTTGCTAAGATCGCCCTATGGCCAATGCTCGCGAACGCCTGTTTTTTGCCTTGATGGCTCCCGGGCCAGTCCAGTCGACTGTTGCGCAGTTGCAAGGAGAAACCTTGCCCGGTGGCGGCAGGTGGGTAGGGGCTGAAAACCTGCATGTGACCTTGTTATTCCTGGGGTCTGTGGAGCCGGGCCAGAGAAAATGCCTGATCCGCGGCGCCGACACCGTCAGGTGCGAGCCGTTTACGCTGGTTTTCGATGCGCCCGGGGTTTGGCAGCGTCCGCAGGTAGCGTGGCTCGGCAGTTCAGGACAAATTCCAGAGGCCATGACGGGGTTGGCAACAAGCATCGAAAAAGTTGCGCAAGACTGTGGCATTTCCGGGCAAGACCGGCCGCTGGTACCCCATGTGACGATGGCTCGCAAGATCAGGGCGCTGCCAGCGGGCCTGAGTCGGCCCTTCCCCCCTGTTGCCTGGCCAGTCAACGAGTTTTGCCTTGTTAGATCAGAAACCCGCTCGGAGGGCGTCATTTACCGGGTAATCCAGCGCTGGACGCTTTCGCCGAATTCCGCGTGATCCGGCAAAGATTAGTGCAGTGGCAGGTAGTCGGTCGGGTTGATGCCGTGGGTGCCTGCCGGTAAAACCCGGCTGATTTCCAGTTTGTGGCCCGATTCATCGTCAATGGGGGTGTGGTAGAGATCTACGATTTTTACCGGGGTAAATGGCCGCTTGTCAGGTGTTAACACCATGACGACTTTCGGTCGCAGGCGACGAGTCCGGTTGATCGTGGCTACCACGCCAATACTGCCAGTGCTCATTTCTACCAGGCTGCCGATCGGGTAGACCCCCATGCACTGGATGAATTGCTCGATCATGCCGGGATCAAAATTCCGGTTTCGCCATTCGTACATGCGCCGGAGGGCCTCGTGAGACGACATGCCGATATGGTAGGAGCGATCACTGGTAATAGCATCGTAGCAGTCCACGATACCGCCGATCTGACCGAACAGGCTGATCTCCTGGCCTGTACGACCACCGGAATACCCGGTTCCGTCATAGCGCTCATGATGGAACCTGGCAACATCGACTGCCGCCCTCGGTATGCCACGGGCAACATCGAGAATTTCGACCCCCAGCGGAACGTGAGATTTGATTTCCTCGAACTCTTCCTTGCTTAACTTCCCTGGTTTGTTGATGAGTTCCGTGGAGATTTTCATTTTGCCGACGTCGTGCAGCAGGGCGCCGATTCCGAGCACGTTGAGACCTTCTTTGGGCAGACCCAGGTGGCGCCCAAATACGAGCGCCAGAATGCACACGCGCAGCGAATGCAGTGCCGTATATTCGTCCCGGTTTTTCAGCTGGCTGAAGCAGATCATGGCATCAGGATTGCGGACAATACTCTCGGTCATTTCACCAACAACCTGTTTTGCACCTTCGGCATTTATGCTTCTGCCGAGGCGGACGTCCTCCATGATGTCATAAATCATGTGCCGCGTTTTTGATTCGACTTCCCTGGCTGACTGAATTTCTTCATCCAGTGTGGTCATATCCCGGTAGGCGGGCGCAGTACGGCTATGTACTTCGTCCAGCGCCTGCTTGACTGATTCCTCGGCAACAAGGTGTACCGGCTCCACCGATTCGGGTTCAGTCTGTTGCGGCGCTTCGCCATAAAGACCTGCCGCCGCGTGCATGGGGTTGATATCCGCGCCTTGCGAAGTGTCGATGTAGATGTGTTTGCAGTGTTTGGCCAGCTGTTTCAGTTCTTCATCGGAAGTGATCTTGAATCCCTGGAACAAAAACGGTGTGTCACGCCATGGTCGATCAAGCTCGGCCACGTACATGCCAATCTGTGCTTCAGTTACGCCAATCTTCTTGTTCATGACATCCTGCCGATTTGCCTTACACAAGTTATGGGTAAGGAAAGCAAACTCTACTTCCTGTGGGCTGCGCGACTGTATGCCTGGTCCTGATATGACCAGGTCGAATTTATAGTAAGAGTATTATAGACAATAACCGGCACCAAAGAAAACGGGGTCAGCAAGGCCTTGCCGACCCCGTGAAAGCCTTCTTATTCAGTTGAATTAGCGGGCTTTTTTCATCATTTCGTGAATCAACGGGGTAAGAATGAGCTCCATGGCAAAGCCCATTTTTCCGCCCGGCACGACAATCGTATTCCGGCGTGACATGAAGGAGTCATGAATCATGCTAAGCAGGAACGGGAAATCTACGCCTGCCGGATTCTGGAAACGAATGACAATAAAACTTTCATCCGGTGTCGGAATGTCACGGGCAATAAACGGGTTTGACGTATCGACCGTCGGAACACGCTGGAAGTTAATGTGGGTACGGGAGAACTGCGGTGTAATGAAGTTTACATAGTCATCCATACGACGAAGAATGGTATCGGTAACCGCTTCAGTCGAATAGCCTCGTTCAGCCGTATCACGGTGAATTTTCTGAATCCACTCCAGGTTAACAATTGGTACAACACCGACAAGCAGGTCCACGTGCCTGGCAACGTTTGCGGTTTCGGTCACTACGCCACCGTGAAGACCTTCATAGAACAGCAGGTCCGTGCCGGATGGAATATCTTCCCAAGGAGTAAACGTACCCGGTTGCTGCTGATACGGTTCAGCCTCTTCATCGCTGTGCAGGTAGTAACGCTTCTTGCCTGTGCCATCCTTGGAATACTGGGAAAACAATTCTTCCAGCTTGTCGAACAAGTTGGCTTCATCGCCAAAGTGGCTGAAGTTCCGGTTGCCGCTCTCCGTCATGGCTTTTTTCATGGCAGCCCGGTCGTAGCGATGAAAGCTGTCGCCTTCGATAATGACCGGGTTCAGTTTTTCGCGCCAGAAGATATGTTCAAATGCACGTTTGACAGTCGTGGTGCCGGCGCCGGAAGACCCGGTAATCGCAACGATCGGGTGTTTTACTGACATGGGTTAGATCTCCCTAAAGAAAATTTGGAACTTCAAGGCTTTTGTGGGCCTGGTCCGATTTTTAAAGGCGGCATTCTACCCTAGCCGGCAACGTCGTGCTATGGCGGAGCGATAAAAACGTTTTATATAGATAAAAATTCAGTCGTTAAATCAATAGCTTAAGAATTATAGGTCGGCAGGCACAAACAAAACGCCCGGCACGTGGCCGGGCGTATGAAGTCCAGTTTTTGCTGGTTTAGCTAATTCTGACAAAACCCGGGTTGTTGTCCATGCCCTTGATTTTAGGGAGATTAATCTCATCAATCCGCACCGTCTTTTTGTCCAGCAGGAATTCCGAAACGGTATCCCAGATCTTCGGATTGCCCTCCGGTTGTTGTTCCATGCTGGCCCAACCGGCAACCTTGTAGGTCTTGCTGGGGTCAATGGGTTTGCCGTTGAGTTCCAGGTCACCGATACGATTGCCCATTTTGGCAGTGGGGTCGATGGAGTACTTGAGGCCACCGATACGCACCATGTCACCACCCATCTGGTAGTAGGGATCTTCATGGAACAGGTTATCGGCAATATCTTCCAGTACGACTTTCAGCATTTCACCCTTCATATGGTTCAGGGTGGATGTGCCGTAAGTAATCGCGGTCTGATCCATCAGCCGTTCACGGGTGATAGTGTCTCCAGGCAGCAGGCTGGTTCCCCAGCGGAACCCTGGAGACAGGGCGATCTCTGCATCCTGTACCTTGAGCATGGCATCAAGAATCAGCTGGTCGAAACTGCCGTTAAAGTTGCCGCGGCGATATAACAGGGATTCAGTAATTGCCAGTGATTCTTCCAGATCCTGTTTGAATGGAGAGCGAACCTTGTCGATCAAGGCCTGCATATCCTTGTCGGCTTCGAGCAGGTTGGAGAAGACTGGCAGCAGCTTGAAGCGATAGTCGCTGACCTTGCCATCCTTGACTTCAATATCCAGCACCGAAAGGAACTTGCCATTTGATCCAGAATTGATGACAAGAGTCTTGCCGCCATCAGGAGTAGGAATAACCTGTGGAGCCGGTACGCCGTCATGCGTATGGCCACCGAGGATGGCATCGATGCCATTAACCCGGCTGGCCATCTTCAGATCCACATCCATACCGTTGTGGGAAACAACCACGACAACCTGGGCGCCATTACCACGAGCTTCATCAACCATTTCCTGCATGCGTCCGTCGCGAATGCCAAAGCTCCAGTCCGGGATCATGTAGCGCGGGTTGGCGATCGGCGTATAGGGGAACGCCTGGCCAATGACGGCTACCTTGACGCCGTTCATTTCGCGAATGGTGTAGGGCTTGAAGATCGGTTCTTCGAACGTATTGTCGACAACGTTCTGTGCGACAAATTCGATGCTGCCTTCCATCTGCTTGATCAGGTCTTTGACACGTTCGGCGCCGTAGGTGAACTCCCAGTGGCCGGTCATAATGTCCACTCCCAGCAGTTTGCAGGCATCCACCATGTCCTGGCCCTTGGTCCATAGCGCCGTGGCAGAGCCTTGCCAGGTGTCGCCACCGTCCAGTAGCAAACTGTTGGGTCGTTGGGCACGCATTTTTTTGACCAGGGTGGCCAAGTGAGCGAAACCGCCAACTTTTCCATATTTTCGGGATGCCTCTTCGAAATTCAGATAGGTAAAGGCGTGGGCATCCGCCGTATCTGTTGCGATATTAAATGCCTTCAGCAAATGCTCACCAACGAGGTGCGGTGGTTTGCCTGTCGCGCCGCCAATACCAATGTTGATGTGAGGTTCGCGGAAGTAAATAGGTAACAGTTGAGCATGACAGTCAGTCATGTGCAGAAATGAAACTTGGCCAAATGGCTTGATATCGTAGGGATCGTTGGCTGATGTAGTGGCGCTTCCCTTGGATTTGGTATCGCATCCAGCCAGGCTCATGCCGGCCGCGCTGGCCGCAGCCAGAATCTGAAGAAACTCGCGTCGGGAAAGGTTCATTTGTGTTTATCCTCCAAAAGACAGATTTTGTGTTTTTAGTTGCGTTGTAAAACGCGATCCCATGTCTTCGTATCGAACATGGTGTAATCGTGGTTTGTAGCTTAGACGCAACTGTTTTGTCTTTCATTCCATGAAATCGGTGTTCAGCAAAACAAAAAAGCCCGGCTTGCGCCGGGCTCTTCTTTGAGCGGGTACTAGAAACGTTGGCTTGGAGCAGTCAACGGCAGACCATTGCTCAGGTAAGTTTCGTATAGCTCAAGTGCGCGGTATTCCTCACTCTGTGGCTTCAGAGATTTGGCACGAATGTTGTTGTTGCATCCACCGTAACGGCGATGCAGCGTGCCGAGGCCACCCCACTTGGAGCGATAGGCCGGGAAGCCAACACCATGACCCAAGCCGGCGCTCAGAATGTTGCCGGCTATGAATTTGCCCGCATTCTGAACGTGACAGTTGGCACAAGAGAAGTTCAACTGGCCGCGGCGCGCCCAGTAGAATTGCTTACCCTTGTTGTAGGCATCAATGGCGCCCTGGCTGTCCAGGTTGATCCGGACCGGAACGCCCCTGGACAAGGATTTCATGTACGCCACGACTTGGGCCATGGTGCCTTTCTTGAGATCCTCGATGGGCTTCTTGCCGTTTTTCTTGAGGCAGTCATTGATATCAAGTTCTATGGTACGAATTTCCTTGCCATTCCAGTAAGGGTAGTTGGCAGCTACGCCTTTGCCACCCTTGCGGAAGCATGAACCAAGTTTGTTTTCTTTCCAGAACTTGCGGCCTTTTTCCAGTTCCAGTTCATACGGCGGGAATTCCATAATGGCTTCCCATTCCGCACGACGATCTTCCGCGCCGGGCAGGGCGTATATGCCGTTGGAATATTCCTCAAATTTTACTGCTGGAAACTTCTTTTGGAAAAATTCACGATACTCTTTCAGGTCATTCGAAGGCGTTGCCTGAACGCTGACCGGCAGGGAGCCAATCAAGCCAAGTACAGCCAGTGACCACAGTAGTTTTTTCATCACGGTGCTCTCCTCCAGGGTTTGATTGTGCACTACAGGCGCATTGCCTGCAGTGCCATCAAATAATATTTTAAACAGTGGTGGTTGCGTCTCCGCTTTCACCCATATTGTCGGACCAGCGAACAGATACTTTGTCGCCTTTTTTCGCATTACTGACGCGAACGCCCACTACAGGGTTCTTGGAAACTGCGGGACCGAGATTGGCGTCCGCAAATTCCTTGCCATTCAGTTTGAACGTCATTTTCTGAATGAAGTGAGCCGGAACCTTTTTCTTGGTCTTTTTGTCAACGCGCTGACCGGTTTCCATCGGATGGCTCACAAGAACCAGAATTTCGGTCGCGCCGCCCTTGGAGCGGGCCTTGATTTTCGTAGTACGTGCCATGTTTTTAATCCTCTAAATATTCAGTCATTACCAACCATTAACCGCCGCAACCGCCGACAGTAACCTTGACGGTCTTTTTCGCGGAATGCAGTTTGCCGCCGGCTTTAACAACCGCTACTACAGGCGAGGTTTTGCCCATTTTGACGCGCACGCTCAGAAAACCCGCTGCGCCCGGGGTCATGACAGAGGCGGCAAGCGGTGAAGGGTTCTTTTCAACCAGAATGGCAACACCTTCAACGCCGCTGATCTTGCTTGCATCGACTGCAATCGGTACGACTGCGCCGTTTTCCGCCTGGTTTGGCGCCTTGATCTCGATGGCACCATTATCTGCCGTGGTTGAGCTGCCGAAAAGTGCATTCAGTGCGTCATCCATACTTTTTGCTTCAAACCCGCCCTTTGGCCATTCTGCGGCCAGGACTTCGGTCGGCCGAAGCAAGCCGCTTCCGGCTGCTACTGCCAGAACACTGCCCGCCAGTGTTCCTTTTAAAAAAGTTCTACGTTTCATGTTGTTCACGGGGTTATCTCCTAAATATTACAACCTTCATAAATGTTACGCGCCTGTAGTGCTTACAGGGTCCAGAGGAATTCAACGATCTTGTCGATTTCGCTGTCACTCAGGATCTTGTGGCGCCCAAACGGAGGCATGGATGAGTTGGGATTGACTGTTGTTGCATCCCAAACCTGCTTGCGCAGGCCTTCTTTGCCGCCACGGTTGGCCCAGCTTTGCTTGACCGCGACAAGTGGGGGTGCAATGTTACCAGCCTGCAAGCGGGTTGACTCAAGGCCGGCAAATCGATGACAAGCCATGCAGTTACCTTTCTTGCGATCAGTCATGACGCAGCCACCCTGGACTACTGCATCGGTTGAGCTTTCGCATACTTTCTTGCTTGGCATTTCGCCAGCAGCAAAAGAAGCGGGGGTGATGAGCAAGCTACCGGCAATTGCAAGAATTGCTCCGGCGCCAGCCATAAGTTTGGCGGTGTACCGCATTTCTCCTCCTGTAAATTTCGCTCGTTAACTGCTAACAGTGCGGGCTGCACCATTGCTGTCGTGTATGTGTTGTTTTCGAAAACTGATATTGTCGCGCCAGCTTCGATTGCAATAGCATACATGAGTCATTATGAGGCGCAACCCTGAGGTTTATTCAGTGTTTGTGCCTGCTAGGAGGGACGCAGGGGATTATGGAATTATTCCAGAGTCGGCGAATCAAATTGCATCAATAATCGTTACGCACAGATAAAAGAATTTATGAATAGCGCCGCATAATGTTAGAACATACTTATATAATGATGTTGTTGTAGTCTTGCTTGCCCGTTGATCAGGTTGATGGCCGGTAAACGAGGCGGTAACGGCGAATTGTTATCGTTACCGTGAAGCCTGCTTCAATGTTTCATTGACAGTTACCGTGCGTGCCTCGATGGCGGCCAAGTGATACGGATTATCCTTGGCAAAACGTTTGGCAATTTTGAGTTGTTCCAGTGCCATGCTGGGTACACCGCTCATAAAATAATACTCAGCCATGGCACGATGTGATTCGATCGTTCTGCCGGTTTCGCCTGCCGCGGTTGCCAGCATGCGCTGAATTTCCGGATTTTGATTATCAATTCGAACGCTTTTTCGTAATATTTCGTACGCTTTTTCGTGCTGCCTGGCTTTCAGTAATATTGTGGCGAAACTAATAAGCGTTGCCTGGTCATCCGGCTGTTTGTTCAGGAGTTGCTGAAACTGGGTGTTGGCTTTGGCTTGCTGGCCTGATGCAGCGTACGCGTTGGCCAGCGCCCGTTGGTAAAGTTTGTGATGTTTTGCGTAGGCAGGTTTGGCGAGCAGTTGATTCAGTTCTTTGATGGAGGCCTCGTATCGGCCGGCGCGACCAAGGGCGAGGGCGTGACCATATCGTTCGGCTTGTTCAAACTGGTATTTTTTGTCTTCCAGGCTGGACTGGAAATATTTGACGGTTTCCTCGGGCGCCTGGCTGGTCACAAGAGCTCGCAGCCTCGCCTTGGCGTGGTGAAAATCCGCGCTTGGGGTGGCAACCTGGCGCGGATAGGTTTCCGCCCGGTTTTCAGATTCTGTCAGGCGGCGCGTGCTCAACGGGTGTGTCTGGAGAAACTCCGGTAGATTGGTGTTGTACAGACGACCCCAGGAAACCAGTCGTTTGAAAAAATCCGGCATGGCTCTTGGGTCAATACCGGCGTCAGCAAGAATGCGGGTGCCGACCCGATCCGCTTCTTCTTCATGGTGACGGGTGAAGTTGATTTCACGCTGAATGACGCCAGCGGTGGACAGGGCAACAGCCGCTTGTCCGCCCTCGATGTTACCGGAATTGAGCAACACGATGGCTGCCAGCAAGGCAGCCATACTCGGCAAAGCGCTTTTCTGTTTGGCTGCCAGCAGCCTCGGAATATGGCGCTGTGTGATGTGCGCAATTTCATGAGCTATGACGGCAGCAAGCTCGTTTTCATTTTCGGCCGACGTGATCAGGCCGGAGTGCAGCGTGATGTATCCGCCAGGAACGGCAAAAGCATTGATACTGGAGTCACTGACAAGAAAAAACCTGAACGATTGGTCGGGCTGATCGCTATGTTTGGCGAGGCGCTGCCCCAACCTGTCGATGTAATCGAGCAGTTCCGGGTCGCTGATAAAATTCATTTGTTGTCGGGCCTGCTGCATATAGGCTTCACCGAGGCGCTGTTCTTCGTAGGGCGACATGACGGCGGCCGATTCATCCCCCAGGTCAGGCAAATCGGAATTCCCGGTTGCGGAAAAAGATATGAGGACGCCGGTCAGCAGGGACGCAACCAGTTTGTGCAACGCTGGAGTCAGGAAGGACCTCATTGGTGAGCCGGGATGGACCATAAACTCTGAAATGACATTAATATCGTATAATAAGTATATGTTTAACGGCTGATTTGGCATGCCGGGAGAATCGGTAGCTTGGCCCGGTATCCCGTGATCTGACGACCCTACATAACGTCACCATAGTACTACCGGGTCGAGAATGAGTAAAAATTTTATTTGGGGCTTGTCAGATGCGAGCGAAACGGGCAATCTATGGCTCACCTGAATTTGCTTATATTATAATTTATTGAATTTATAGTATTTTTTGCCTATTCGGTATGGGGTGGGTCCGAATCTTCCGGGTATTTCCCGGGTCCCTGATTGCGGATAATATACAGCCCCGATCTGATTTTATGCTTCCGGGTCGGCCACTGGCCGGTTTCGGTAATTGACTTAACGTAGGAGGGACTATGTCTAATTTTGATGAAGAACTGGATGCGCGCGGATTGAACTGCCCGCTGCCGATCTTGCGTGCGAAAAAGGCGCTGAATGGCTTGTCAGCCGGCCAGGTGCTTCGCATTATCGCTACCGATCCCGGTTCAGTGAAAGACTTCCAGGCATTCGCCAGCCAGACTGGTAATGAGTTGATGGAATCAGGTGAAGAAAACGGTGAGTTTACTTTCCTGATCAAGAAAGCCGGCTAATTGCCGGCTTTTGCCTGTAGTGTGGCCTGTGCTTGGGTGTAGGGCCAGAGTAACAAAATCATAATAATAATCGTCGGAATCAATGAATTTCGACAACACAAAGATCTGAATGGATTGCGTACCTCGGTACGCACCTTTTCATTTGTTGAATACTGGCTATTGCCATGAGGAGTGAAACAATGTCTCAAAAGAAATTGGCGATTATCGCCACCAAGGGAACCCTGGATTGGGCTTACCCGCCATTTATCCTGGGTTCTACTGCAGCTGCGCTGGGGTACGACGTGGAAATCTTCTTCACTTTCTACGGTCTGCAGTTGCTGCGCAAAAAAATGCCTCTCAAGGTGAGCCCGCTGGGTAATCCTGGCATGCCCATGCCTATGGGTATGGACAAGTGGTTTCCGGTGCTGGGTACTGCAATCCCGGGCATGGAAGCGATCATGACCGCGATGATGAAATCCAAGATGAAATCCAAGGGTGTTGCTTCCGTGGAAGAACTGCGTGATCTTTGCCAGGAGGCGGGTGTGCGCATGATTGGTTGCCAGATGACCGTTGACCTGTTTGATTTCACCAAGGACGATTTCATTCCTGAAGCAGAGTTTGGTGGCGCGTCCACTTTCTTTGGCTTTGCCGGTGAAGCTGACATCACATTATATATCTAAATGTTGATGCAGTTTTACAGGTCAAAATATAAGTGAATGCTTATCAAGGCATGATCGATACCGATCATGCCTTTTTTGTTTTTGGCAGGCGAATTCTGGAAAGCGGCTGGAGTTTATATAGTTAGTTTGTTTTTCATTATTCCGGTATTTTTGGGAATAAATTATTGACAAACAACGTCGTGGGGCGGATTATTTGTGGCCGTTATACATCCCGCACCGGCAGCAAACCATCATTCATGCTTTTGTCGGCAAACAAGAACGGGTTGAAAGACGTGTGTGAGAGGGAATATCAAGTTTCCACCCACCGAAGAAAATCCAGACAACAAAACCTTATATCTTCTGAGGAGGAGATTAGAATGTTTAAGGCAAACAAAAAACTGGCGTTGGCTGCTGCAATCAGTGGCGCGCTGATTGCGCCGAGCGCAATGGCTACCAACGGTATGAACCTCGAGGGCTATGGCGCCATTGCAACCGGTATGGGTGGCGCGTCCATGGCGTACAACAACGGCGCTGCCGCCGTAATGAACAACCCGGCCACCCTGGGCCTGGCAGAAGAAGACGGCTCTCAAATTGATGTCGCCATTGGCATCCTGGCACCGACCATTGAGTCTTCCATGGAAATGCCGATGTCCATGACTGCCGAATCAGGCGCCAACCAGTTCCTGATGCCGGCCATTGGCTGGGGCAAAAAGTCAGGCAAGATGGCCTATGGCTTTGGCATGTTCTCACAAGGTGGTATGGGTACTGAATACGAAGCCAATACGTTTATGGCCGCAGGTTCAGGCGAAGAAGTACGCTCTGAAGTGGGCGTCGGTCGCCTGATTGCACCCCTGGCTTACAATATTGATGACAAGTTCACCGTCGGCGGTTCAGTAGATTTCGTCTGGGCCGGTATGGATCTGAAAATGGCCATGCCTGGTGGCTGGAATACTCCTGGCGTTCCTAACGCTGCTCCAGGTACGTTCATGGACTTCATGCCAGGTTCCCCTAATGTCCTGGGTGTAGCCAGCGGCACCATGACCACCATTATGGGTGGTGCGTTGATGGCTGGCATGCTGGATACAATTAATTGGGCACGCTTCGATTTCTCTGATGATAGCGATTTCACCGGCGAAGCCAAGTCAACTGGTTTTGGCGCCAAGCTGGGCGCAACCTACAGGATCAACAACCAGTTCACCCTGGGCGCGGCCTATCACTCCAAGACTTCTCTGGGCGATCTGGAAACCGATAACGCAGTGCTGTCCATGAACGTGTCCGGTCCAGCTACGGGTGGCAACGCGGTAACAGTTCCTGTCACCGGCAAGATTGCTGTTGAAGACTTCCAGTGGCCTGAAATGTATGCCCTTGGTGGTTCCTACAAGATCAACGATAAATTCATGATGGCCATGGACTACAAGTTGATCAAGTGGTCCGGTGTAATGGAGAACTTCAACATGAGCTTTACAGCCGATGCCACGCAGACTGGTGCGGCAGCAATGTTTGGTCTGGGTGGCAGCGACCTGTCGGTCACCATGTACCAGGACTGGGAAGACCAGAGCGTGATCCAGATGGGTGGCCAATACCAGGCCATGCCTAACCTGGCAGTGCGTGCTGGTGTTAACGTTTCCAGCAACCCGGTACCGGATGAGTACATGAACCCGATGTTCCCGGCTATCATTGAGAAGCACTTCACGCTGGGTATGGGTTACGGTATCAGCAAAGAGTCTTCAATTGACCTGTCACTGGTTATCGCGCCTGAAGTTGAGCAAACAAACTCAAACACAGGTGTAACCACGACTCACAGTCAGCAGAACTGGAACCTGCTTTACAGCTACCGCTTCTAAGTCTGGCTGAGGTGATCGAGCAAGTCTGATTGAGAAATGATTGATCGCCATTAAAAATCGGGGGGCTGAAACATGTGTTTCAGCCCTTCTGTTTTCTGGAGGAACAAAAATGAAAGTTTTGAAATCTGTTTTATCTATTGCTTTTGGTGTGCTGCTGCTGGCAGCACCCCTGGCCCAGGCAAAACTGCTGAAGCCGTTTATTCTGGGTAATGAGCCCGCCAGCACTGATATGGCCGCGACCGTAGCGTCTGTTAAAGAGGCGCTGACCAAGGGTGGCTTTACTGTTGTTGGCAGCTATTCTCCGTATGACGATGCTACGGTAATTGCCGCCACTCACCCGGAATTGACCGCAGCTGCATCAGCAGCCAAGAACGGTGGATTTGGCGTTGCCCAGCGTGTATCGGTTACCAAGGTTAAAGGAAAACTCCAGGTCGGATACATGAACCCGGAGTATCTTGGAACCGCCTACGGCCTGGGTTCTCTTGCCACAGTATCAGCAGCACTGAAAGCTGCACTCGGTGCGGTGCAGGAATACGGATCAAAAGGCGTGAACGAAAACGATCTGAAGCCTGGCAAATATCATTACGCCATGTTCATGCCGTATTTCGAAGACACTTCCTTGCTGAACAAGTTTGACAGCTACAAGTCTGCTGTTGATACGGTGGAGGCCAACCTGGCCAAGGGTGCCGGTGGCACCAAAAAGGTTTATCGTATTGACATCCCGGGCAAGGAGATCAGCGTGTTTGGTGTGGCTATCCCGGTCGGAGACAACGAAAAATACGCCAAGGCTGTAGCGGCTGCCAAGAAAGACGGGTTTAGCGAGGCTCCCTCCAGGGTTATGGATACAGACAAGGAAATCATGGACATCATCGATTTCGAGGATATTCGTTCGACCGCGTATTTACCCTACGAGTTGATGGTGCAGGGCAAGGAAGCTGTCGCCCTGGCCGGTCGTTTCCGTATTGCGGTACATTTCCCGGACACCAAGATGATTGGTGATCATGGTTTCACCAAGATCATGACTGCGCCTGGTGGCATCAAGACCGCGCTTGAAGCTGTTGCCGGCTACAAGTAAAACGGTATTACCGGTTATACCCGGCTGTTTCCCATGAAAAAGAAGAACCCGCACCGGTCAATACCGGGCGGGTTTTTTTCTTTTCTGCATTGCGAAATGGTAATTATGCTGCTTCAATTAGAACAAATCAGATTTTACGCAAACCGGAAACACCGCAGGCACTGGTATCAATATTCATGGATTCGGCAGCAGACCCGTTAAAACTCCTTGGTCAGATTCTGGCCCTGGCTGTTCGGCACAGGGCATCAGATATTCATTTGCGTACGCGTAATCACCCGATATTGCGGGTTGATGGCGTGCTCCGCCCGATCAAGGACATCCCGCCATTCAGGGCAGATTTCATGGAAAACCTGTCCCGAACCATGATGACACCGAAAAACCAGGAAGAGTTTGACCGTGAGCACCAGGTCGATCTGTCCATTGGTTTCAAGGATATCGGTCGTGTACGTGCCAATATCTTCTATCAGCGCGGCAGTATTGGCATGGTATTGCGTGTTATCAACAGCTCTATTCCGTCACCGCGCGAGCTGGGGTTGCCGGATATTGTGCCGTCATTGATGAACCATGAGCGCGGTCTCATCCTCATTACCGGTGCAACCGGGTCGGGCAAATCAACAACACTGGCCTCGCTGGTGAATGCGATCAATTCGGCCCAGGCCAAGCACATTGTCACCATTGAGGATCCAATCGAATTCCTGTTTACCGAGAAGCGTTGCATTATTACGCAGCGCGAAATCGGTATTGATACCAATACGTTTGCCGGTGCCATGCGTGCCGCCATGCGTGAAGACCCGGATATCATCCTGCTGGGTGAAATGCGCGACCCGGAGACCATTGAAACTGCGCTGACCGCTGCGGAAACCGGCCACCTGGTGTTGTCCACGGTACATTCGCCAGCCGCGGCAGAAACTGTTACACGTGTCATTTCTGCATTCCCGCCAGAGGCGCAGCAGGGTATGCGCGCCAAGCTGGCCGCCAATCTTCGCGGCGTGGTGTCACAACGCCTGATTCCAAAGTCAGGAGGAGTGGGTCGAGCGGTTGCCTGCGAGGTGCTCACCGTGTCGCAGCTGGCGCGAGAATTGATTCTTGATCCCCTGAAAATCAAGGAGCTGCAGGATTTGATCAAGAAAGGCACCAAGGCTGAAGGCATGTTGAGTTTTGACAGTTGCCTGCTGGACCTGGTGCGTGGCAAGCAAATTGATGAGGAAATCGCGCTGCGCTACGCCAGCAGCGCCACCGACCTGAAGCTCAAGCTGGAAGGTTTCTAGGCTCCCGCCCACGGTGCCGAAGTTGCGCCGACAGCCCGCCTCGCGCGATAATAGGCAAAATTAATGAGCGCGACACAAATTCTTATAATACTGACGCGCGCATAGACCGAGGATTTTCATGGCCGATCGACGACTCCAGGTGTTTCACACCGTAGCGCGCCTGCTGAGCTTTACAAAGGCAGCGGAAACGCTGCATATGACACAGCCAGCGGTGACATTCCAGATTCGCCAGCTGGAAGAGCATTTCAACACACGCCTTTTTGACCGAACTCATAATCGAATCAGCCTGACCATGGCCGGCGAACGGGTATTTGAATATGCTGACAAGATCATCGCGCTCTATGGTGAGATGGACAACCGGGTCCGGGAAATGACCGGCGACGTCAGCGGTATCCTGATTATCGGTGCCAGTACTACCATCGCGGAATACGTTTTACCGAGCCTACTGGGAGAATTCAGGGAACGCTGCCCCAGCGTCAATATTCGGCTCAGCGTATCCAATTCACTTGGCGTTGTGCATATGGTTGAAAATAACTCCGTTGACGTCGGCATTGTCGAGTCACCGGTGACCAACAAGAATCTGGTGGCCGATGTTTGCTGGAAGGACAGGCTGGTTTTCATTTGCCATCCGCAACATCCTCTGGCCCGGCAGGAGCGCATTACCGCCGAAGAGCTTGATGATCTGCCATTTATTTGCCGCGAGGAAGGATCCGGAACGCGCGATGTAATTCGCACTTATATGACCGATCACAAGCTTCACATGACTGATCTCGATGTCAGCCTGGAAGTGGGCAGTCCCGAAGCGACAAAGAGTGCCGTTGAGGCCGGGTTGGGTGTGTCCATTGTGTCCGAAGCGACAGTGAAGAAGGAAATCAAGCTGGGAACGCTGGTGTCATTGCCACTGGAGCCGCCACTGGAGCGGCCATTTTCCATTGTCTATCAACGCCAGAAGTTTCGTTTGCGAGCCATGGAAGAATTCATGGATTTCGCTCATGAGCACTGCGAGAAGCAATCGGCTGGCAAATAAGCAGTGGCAACAAAGCAGCACATCAAGCGCCTGGAAGAAATCCTCGGGCGTCTACCTGGCGAGATGGCGTCCGTCTTGATCGAGTACGCCGAATTTCTTGATCATCGTCATGGGCGCGATCCGTTGCCGCAAGACCCGCTGGCAATTCCAAGACCGGAACAGGAATCCGTAGTCCAGGCAATGAAACGCCTGACCAACACCTATCCCATGATTAATACCGAAATGCTTTTGCATAAGGCCGGCGACCTGATGGGTCAGCACCTGATGCAGGCGCGCCCGGCCCCGGAAGTGATCGATGACCTGGAGGCCTTGTTTCGACAGTATTACGAGCAAAATACACTGGGTTGAACCCGGGTTGCAGTTCAGAGAATATGATTGGCGTGATCCGCCAGTCGTGAGCGCTCGCCTCTCTGGAGTGTTACCTGTCCCGAGTGTTGCCAATCCTTGAAGCGATCCACCACGTAAGTCAGGCCCGAAGTAGTCTCGGTGAGATACGGCGTATCGATCTGCGCCAGGTTGCCAAGGCAGATAATCTTGGTACCGGGACCGGCACGGGTGACCAGTGTCTTGACCTGGTGTGATGTCAGGTTCTGGGCTTCGTCGATAATAATGTATTTGCGAAGGAATGTTCGACCGCGCATGAAGTTCAGCGACTTGATCTTGATCCGGTGACGCAGCAGGTCATGGGTTGCCGCGCGTCCCCAGCTGTTTTGTTGTTCCTTTTCCATGCCGTGCAATACATCCAGGTTATCCTCGAGTGCGCCCATCCACGGCTCCATCTTTTCCTGTTCGGTGCCGGGCAGAAAGCCGATATCTTCACCGACAGGAACAGTCATGCGGGTGACAATAATCTCCGTGTACAGGTTACTGTCCATGGTTTGTGTCAGGCCGGCAGCCAGCGCCAGCAAGGTCTTGCCAGTACCGGCAGCGCCGAGCAGGGTGACAAAATCGATATCCGGATCCATGAGCAGGTTCAGGGCAAAATTCTGTTCACGATTTCGTGCGGTGATGCCCCAAACGGCATTTTTTTCATGGCGGTAATCACGGGTGATGCGAAGCGTGGCGCCGTCTGCACTGTTTTTGCATACCATTGCTTCAAAGCCTGGCTCGCCGTCCGTGAACACAAACTGGCCCGGGAACCAATGCGAACTTTGCGGGCCATGCAGCTGATAATAGTTGTGTTCGCCTTCGTGCCACGATTCCATGTTTTCGCCGTGGTCGGTCCAGAAGTTGTCATCCAGCTTTTCCATGCCTGAAAAAAGCAGGTCAGCATCATCCAGTACCTGGTCGTTGGTGTAGTCTTCGGCAAGCAGGCCAATGGCGGTAGCTTTGATGCGCAGGTTGATATCCTTGCTGACCAGGATCACTTCGTTGTCCGGGTGATTCTTGTCGAGATCATGGGTGATGCCCAGCAGCGTGTTGTCCGTGCTGGCATGGCCGAGACCGTTTGGCAGCGGGCTGTGTACCGCATCCATGTAGAAATACAGGCGGCCGGCCGGCTTGTCTTCCGGCGCGGGTAGCCGGATGCCATCCTTGATGTTACCGGTTGATGAAGCTACCAGCTCATCAAGGTAACGACTCACCTGCCTCACGTTGCGTGCAACTTCCGAAAGCCCGGTCTTGTGCCGATCGAGTTCCTCGAGTACGGCGATGGGGATATAAATGTCGTGTTCTTCGAATCGGTATATAGCGGATGGGTCATGCATCAATACGTTGGTATCTATAACAAACAGCTTGCGTGATGATGGCTTCATGTTTTGCCGACCCCTGGGGTTATTGTTTGCTCAGCTCCTTGACCACGGCGAGTACTTCATCGACGTGACCTGCGACCTTGACCTTTCTGAACTCAAAACGAAGTATGCCTTTCTCGTCAATAACAAAGGTGCTGCGCTCGATGCCCATCACCGTTTTTCCATACATGTTCTTTTCCTTTATGACATCAAATTTCCGGCACAGTTTTTCATCAGTATCGGAAACCAGGTCGAACGGAAACTTCTGCTTTTCCCGGAACCGGTCATGTGATGCCAGGCTGTCACGCGATACGCCAAGGATTATCGTGTTCAATCGTTTGAACTTTGCATGATTGTCACGAAAATCCTGGCCTTCCGTTGTACAGCCCGGTGTACTGTCTTTTGGATAGAAATACAAAACAACGCGTTGGCCGCGTAGTTCAGACAGTTTGAAGCTCTTGTCGCCGGTTGTGTTTATTTTCAGGTCAGGAATCACCTTGCCGATCTTCGGAGCAGTCATTGATGTTCGTCCTTCCTTCCTTGTTCTTTTGGTTCTGGAATAATATTGATTCTAGCGACCCGGCGCGGGAATGAGTAGTATTGATTTTGCCGACTTTTGGGTTCATTATGATTAATCACTTCCGTCACCTGCTCCGCAACATGCCGAGGTTTCCGGCAATTGTTCAATTACCGATCCCGTTACCTTATTGGGCCGGAAACTTGTGCATCCTTTGAGACCCAGCTTCCATGCCTCGTAATAGACCTGGATAAAGTCGTCAAAATCCAGGGATTCAGGCATGTTGATGGTTTTTGAGACGGCGTTATCCACCCATTCCTGGATGGCTGACTGCATGCGCAGGTGTGTTAGCGGGTCAATGGAGTGGCTATCAACAAAATGTGGCGGTACCGGATTTTTACCGGGGTACAGTTGTTGCCACCGGATGCAGGCATAGTCCTGGAGTTCCAGCTGCTGTGCCTGGCCGTCGGCACCAATGATTCGTCGTCGTTGTTTGCGGCTGAATACCGGCTCCAGTGAACTGGAGACATTATTGGCCAGCAGGCTGACGGTGCCAGTGGGTGCGATGGCGAGCAGGTGACTGTTGCGAATACCATGTTCCCGAATACCCTCCCGAATATGTTCAGGCAGCTTTCTGATGAAGACCGATTGCAAGTAGGCGTTCTTGTCCAGGAACGGAAAGCTGCCTTTTTCCCGGGCCAGCTCAACAGATGTTTCGTAAGCGGTAACGCACACCCGTTTCATCAGGTCAGAAGTTACGTGCAGGGACCGTTTGCTGCCGTAATCAAGATTCAGCATCATCAGGAAATCAGCAAGCCCGGTAATGCCTAGGCCAACCCGTCGTGACCCATGTGCCTGGCGTTCCTGTTCAGGGAGCGGGTAGTGCGACAGATCAATAACATTATCAAGCATGCGTACTGCATGGCGGACGGTCTCAAGCAGGTCATCAAGATTCAGCCCGGCCTGTGCTGAAAACGGCTGGTCGACAAATTGCGCCAGGTTCAATGAACCCAGGTCGCAGGCGCCATACGGTGGCAGCGGGATTTCGCCGCACGGGTTGGTAGCGCTGATATGCTCCCGGTAATACAGGTTGTTGGTCCGGTTGATTCGATCGATAAACAACACACCGGGCTCGGCGTAATCATAGTTGGCGCGCATGATTTTTTGCCACAGCTCACGTGCTGATACGGTACGAACGATTGTGCAGCCCTGTTTTCGGTAAGCCGCGCCCCAATGACATTCCATGGTATCGGTAATACCGGCCCCGACCATTGCCGACATCGGAAAAATCAAAGGCCATGACTCGTTGTTGTTTACGGCCTGCATGAAATTGTCCGTAACCAGTACCGATAAATTGAAATGATGCAATCCTCCTGACGCCTTGGCGTCGATAAAGGTTTCAATGTCTGGATGATCGCAGCGTAGCGTGGCCATCATGGCGCCGCGACGATTTCCGGATGACAATAACGTTGCGCACATGCTGTCCCATATCTGCATGAATGATACCGGTCCTGAGGCAATGGTTCCGGTGTGGCGAGCCGCGGTGCCGGCAGGCCGCAGGCTGGAAAAATCATAGCCGACGCCGCCGCCCTGTTGCATGGTCAACGCGCCTTGTTTGAGGGCGGTGAATATCCCGTTCATGGAATCTTCAATTTGGCCCATGACAAAACAATTGAACAATGTGACTTTCCTGTTTGTGCCTATTCCTGCCTGGATCCGGCCTCCGGGCAGGAAACGAAAGTTATCCAAGGCCTGATAGAAGTGTTTTTCCCACAGGGTCTTGTCGGTCTCCGGTTCGGCGAGTGCCCGGGCGATGCGCCGCCATGAGTCTGTTATGTCTTCTTCCATGCGGTCATGACACTCGTAGCGATAGCGGCTCGCCCAGATTTCGCGTGAAATGTCGTTGTCGAAAATATTGCTCATAACAGTGATCGCTACCAGGTCGGTTCGTTAGTGCGGGAAGCCCGGCCAAAATCACGCAAGCGCACCGGTTGTCGTCTGGCACCCCAGTTTCCCGGTTGGGACTCAAAGACGCCGGGCAGTGGTGTGCCGCAATATCGGCAGGCACCGTGCTCATCGAGATGCCAGTCAGTCAGCACGTACCAGTCGCGACCGATAACCCTGTTGCCACAATGGTGACACCAGCTGCTGCCGCCTTCCTGGTCGTGAACATTGCCGGTATAGACATGGTGCAGTCCTTCCATCCTGGCGATATTGCGCGCCCTGGTTAACGTGGCAGCGGGTGTTGCCGGCAGGTTACGCATTTTCCAGTCAGGATGAAACGCGGAAAAATGAACCGGTACATCGGGTCCAAGATGTTCGAGCAGCCATTGACTCATGCGAGTCAACTCGTCATCGGAGTCATTCTGCCCGGGAATGAGCAATGTTGTGATTTCCAGCCAGGTATCAGCCTGGTGATAAACGTATTCCAGGGTATCAAGCACCGGTTGCAGGTGAGCGCCGGTCAGACGGAAGTAGAAATCTTCGTTAAATGCCTTGAGGTCGATATTGGCGGCGTCCATGTGATCAAAAAACTCTGTTCGCGGTTCCGGGCTGATATAGCCTGCAGTTACCGCAACCGAGCGAATGTCATGTTGTTTGCAGGCGCGGGCTACATCCACCGCGTATTCAAGAAAAATAACCGGGTCATTGTAGGTATAGGCGACGCTGCGACAGCCCAGGGATTTTGCTGCGCGGGCAATGGTTTCGGGAGACGCCTGGTCGGCAAGAGTATCCATTTCGCGGGACTTGCTGATGTCCCAGTTCTGGCAAAATTTACAAGCGAGATTGCAACCGGCTGTACCAAAGGACAATACCGGTGTTCCCGGCAGGAAATGGTTCAAAGGTTTTTTTTCTATGGGATCAATGCAGAACCCGCTGGAGCGACCGTAGGTGGTCAGCACCACGGCACCATGCTGATTCTCGCGCACGTAGCACAATCCTTGTTGCCCTTCCCGGAGCTTGCACTCGCGGGGACACAAGTCGCATTGAACCCGGCTGTCATCCAGTCGATGCCAGTACCGTGTCGGATGCGTGCCCGGGTTCAGGATTTCGTGGCTGCACATTAGGCGCCTCCTGGTGGCGTGTTGCCGGTCACGGCAGTTTCATCATACTCCTTTAACGGGTGCGGTGTCCGGGAATTCGGGATTTGGCATGCCATGCCGGCAAAACAAGTCTTGAATAATGCCCTGGAAGGGCGCATGGTTTAGGTATTGTTAAACAACACCGGGTGATTACCATGGCAACGGTACGGGAGCCCGCGGTGGCCGGCCTGTTTTACCCGGCTGACGCTGAACAATTACAGCATGAACTTGCTGACCTGCTGGCGCTGGCGAACGAGCAGGCCGACTTCGCGCATCCACCCAAGGCCATAATCGCGCCTCATGCGGGCTACATTTATTCCGGCCCGGTAGCGGCATCGGCCTATTCACGCCTGGCGCCCGTCGCCGACCGAATTACCCGCGTAATCCTGCTGGGTCCGGCGCACCGGGTTCCGGTCAGCGGGCTGGCACTGTCGTCAGCGGCGGCATTTTCAACACCGCTGGGTACCGTCAAGGTTGATCGCCAGGCACAGCAGAGCATAGGCGACCTGCCCTGGGTCAGGGTGATGGATGCGGCTCACAATCAGGAGCACAGTCTCGAAGTACACCTGCCTTTCCTGCAAATGGTTCTGAAAGACTTCAGCGTCGTACCCATCGTGGTCGGTGAAGCGATACCGGAACAGGTGGCGGAGGTACTGGACAGGCTTTGGGGAGGCGACGAAACGCTGATCGTTATCAGTTCTGACCTGAGCCATTACCAGGACTACATGACCGCCCGGCAAATGGATGCACGCACCAGTCGCGCCATTGAGCTAATGGAGTACGAACAATTACACTTCGATGATGCTTGCGGTCGCGGACCGGTGTCGGGCCTGTTGCTGCTGGCACGGCAAAAACACATGACCATTGAAACGGTCGATTTGCGCAATTCCGGCGACACCGCCGGATCCCGTGACCGGGTGGTTGGATATGGAGCCTATATCTGTCACTGATAGCGCGAGCCGGTTTCCAGTCGCAGAAAGACGGTTGATGCTCGGCATCGCCCGGGACGTGATTGTTGCCGGTACCGGGCAGCGCCAGGCTTGCGTGGATCGGGACAACCTTGCCGGTCCGATCAACGAGCAGGGAGCCTGTTTTGTTACCCTGCGCAAGCACCGGCAGTTGCGCGGCTGCATCGGCTCGCTGGAAGCGCGACGCCCGCTGATTGATGACCTCGTCGAAAACGCCTACGCTGCCGCGTTTCGTGATCCACGATTCCCACCGGTAGATGACGATGAAATCGCTTATGTTCATATCCATATCTCGGTATTATCGCCGGCCGTACCCATGCAGTTTGAATCCGAGCCTGAATTGCTGTCGCTTATTCGACCGGGCATCGATGGCCTGATCCTGGAAGCCGGGCATCATCGCGGAACTTTCCTGCCCTCGGTGTGGGAACAGGTAGCCGATGCGCGGGAGTTCCTCGCCCATCTCAAGCTCAAGGCCGGGTTACCGGCGCAGTACTGGTCTGATGCTGTACGGGTGTCGCGATACACCACTGAATCTTTTGGCGAGCATGATCAATGAAACCGGAAAAGTTCTGGGAACAAAAGCTCCTGCACGAGATGAACGAAAAGGAATGGGAGTCGTTATGCGACGGCTGCGCCATTTGTTGCGTGCAGAAGATTGAAGATGAAGATACCAGTGAAATCTTTTATACCAATGTTGTCTGCGAATTACTGGATTCGGAATCATGCCAGTGCACCGATTACCCGAACCGAAGCAAGCGCGTACCCACCTGTGTCAAGGTGACACTGGATAATGTCGCTGACCTGCACTGGATGCCACACAGTTGTGCCTACCGGTTGTTGGCCGAAGGCAAGCCGTTGCCGGACTGGCATCCTCTGATAAGCCAGTCACGTGACTCGGCACACCATGCCGGCATGTCGGTACGTGGTCGTGTTATCAGTGAAGCCCATGTGCACCCGGATGAAATTGCCGAGTTCGTGGTGGACTGGTGGGATGCGGAGGAATCCTAGCGCGCAACAATCCTGAATACACGTCCGCTCTGGTACGAGGCGACATAAAGCTCACCGTCTTCATCCTCGCCAAAGCTGCTGATCAGCAGGCCGTCATCGTCAAAAAAATCAATCACCAGTTTCAGCAATGACTGCGGATCAAACAGGGTTTTGTGGACAATAACCTTCCCGTCCTTGTAGCGCAATGCCCAGATGCCCTGGCTGACAAAATCACCGTAGACATAACTGCCGCACAGTGACGGGATATTCTTGCCGCGATACACATGGCCGCCGGTAATGGATCGACCGACATTATGACGATAACTGTATATGGGCAGGCTTAACCCTTTTTTGTTGCAGTCCGGGTTGATGTCGGGTGTGCATTGCGGGCCTTCCATGATGCGCCAGCCGTAGTTTTTGCCTTTTTCGATAATGTTGATTTCTTCCACTTCGTCCTGGCCGACATCGGCGGCATAGAGTTCACCGCTGTGGCGATCGAAGGAAAAGCGCCACGGGTTACGCAAGCCATAGGCCCAGATCTCCGGGCGTGCGCCGGTTTTGCCAACAAAGGGATTGTCCGTCGGTATGGCATAGGCTGTGTTTTTGTCTTGCTTGTCCACGTCTATGCGCAGCATGGCGCCGAGCAGGGTGCCGAGGTTCTGGCCATTACCGGGCGGATCGTTGGCAGAACCACCATCACCCATGCCGATATACAGGTAACCATCATGACCAAACGCCAGCTGCCCGCCGTTATGATTGCTGTAAGGTTGCTTGATTCTCAGCAGTACGCGCTCGGAAGTGTAATCAACAGTCCCGGTCTTGTTGAGATGAAATTCGGAAACAATGGTGTAAAGCCCCTTGTCCCGAACGGTGTAGTTCACATAAAAGCGGCCGTTGCTCCTGAACCGGGGATGAAAAGCGACACTGAGCAGGCCGCGCTCACCGCCACTACTGACCTTGTCGCGGATATCGAGGAAAGCTGTTGCGCCCGGCTTGTTGCCGGATAGTGCGAGAATGCGTCCCGCCTGTTCAACAATGAACAGGCGTTTGCTGCCATCACCGGCATGAGTGATGTGCACGGGACTGTCCAGGTTGCGCGCCACTTCGGTCAGTCGAATGTCCGGAATGCGTGTGCCGGTCTCCTTGCATGCAGATGGATGACCGGCAAAAGCCGCGACCGGGCTGACAAGGAGAGCCCAGTAGCAGACAACACATGCTGCCAGGCGGTTCATCGCGTACCCCTGTGATTGAACTGCTTATTCGATTTCCGCATTGCGCAGCCTCTCTGCAGCCTGTTCCGGTGCTACCGTGTTTACAAACAGGCCTGACCCCAGTTCAAAGCCTGTGGGGATGCTGGTACGCGGACAGATTTCCAGGTGCCAGTGGTACGAGGCATGGCAGTCTTCACAATGGGTGTCATGAGGCAATGAGTGCAGGAAGTAGTTGTATTGCACGCCACCGAGCACGGCGTCAAGTCGTGCCATGGTGCGTTTCATGACTGCTGCCAGGTCGGCAAAATCGTCATCATTGATATGCAGGAAGTCGGCCTGGTGCTGAAGCGGCAGAATATGCACTTCCCATTCATAGCGGCTGGCAAACGGCTTGATGGCAATAAACTTCTTGCCGCGCTCGATAACGTACTGGCCGACATTGATCTTGCGATGCACTTCGCCGGATTCCTTTGCGTAGATGGTTGCCTCGAAAGTCAGTGCCTCATCGATAAGGGTGCAGAAAATGCATTGCTGCTGCTTGTCGTAGAACTTCCGGCTGTTATCCACTTCGGCCTGCACGTTATCAGGAATCACCGGCATGGCAATGATCTGGCTGTGCGTGTGGGCAATGCTGGCGCCAGCGGCTGGTCCAAAATTCTTGAAGGCCAGTACGTAGCGCAACCGGCTGTTGGAATTGTATAGCTGCTGGATGCGATCCCGGTACGCGCCAAACAACATGGCCAGGTGCGGCTCGGCCATTTCATGAATGGCAATGCCGTGGGCACTGTTGTCGATTATGACTTCATGGCGGCCATAGCCATCGATGGTTTGTTGCAGGCCGAAGCTGAGATTGGGCTGGCTGCGGTCATCACCCAGTACCGGGTACAGGTTTTCGACGATACGAATCTGCCAGCTGTCGCCGTCGGCGCCGTAACGGGCAATTTCCGGCGGCGTCAGGCTTTCGTTGCCGGTGCAGAACGGGCAGGTGTCCACGTGTTGGCGCGTGTCCCGTGGCGCCGGGTCCTCGGCTTTTTTCGGGCGCATGCTGCGGGCCGTGGCCACCAGCACCGACTCGCTGGGCACGATGGGATTAATCCGAATTTCGCGGATGCCGGATTCGGGCGTTGGCGGTGAATCTGGTGATGAGTTTGGCGATGATTTGGACATGGGCGAGTCTCCACCTTGGTCGAACCGGGTCTGGAAGGTGATCGTATCAAGCCTGCGCGCGGATGCCACGAAAATGCGCGGAATCGGCCGGCCAACCTCAATCCATTGACCGGTAAATAAGGCCGGGCTGCTTGTGTTCGGAAGGGGGGATAAGTACCATGCGGCTTTCCCGTTTAGGATGGTTTTGCATCATGTTCCAAGGCAGTATGGTCGCGCTGGTCACCCCCATGAACGACGATGGTTCGGTCGACGAGGCAGCGCTGCGCAAGCTGATCGATTTTCACCTGGAAAACGGTACAGACGCCATCGTTTCGGTGGGCACCACCGGTGAATCCGCCACCCTCGACATGGACGAGCACTGCCATACCATTAAATTGACCGTGGACCACGTGGCCGGGCGCATCCCGGTTATTGCCGGAACCGGTGCCAACTCCACCCGCGAAGCCATTGAGCTGACCCGTTGTGCCGCCGATGCTGGTGCTGACGCCTGCCTGTTGGTAACACCTTATTATAACAAGCCGACCCAGGAAGGCCTGTACCTGCACCACAGGGCCATCGCTGAAGCCGTGGATATCCCGCAGATTCTGTACAATGTGCCAGGCCGTACTGCCTGTGACATGCAGCCGGCCACTGCCGGGCGCCTGTCTGAAATCCCCAATATTGTCGGCATCAAGGAAGCCACCGGCGATATCAGCCGGGTGGCCGCCATCCTGGGTTGTAGTCGCGACGGCTTCGAAATCTATTCCGGAGACGATGCTACGGCAATGGACCTGATCCTGGCCGGTGGCCATGGTGTTATTTCAGTGACCGCCAACGTGGCACCGGCTGCCATGAGCCAGATGTGCAAGGCGGCGTTGGCTGGTGACAGGACCCGCGCGGCTCAAATCAATGATACGCTTATGGGTCTGCACAAGGACCTGTTCCTGGAAGCCAACCCGATTCCGGTAAAGTGGGCGTTGCACGAAATGGGGTTGATTGGTCTGCATATTCGCCTGCCGTTGACCGTATTGTCTTCACAATTCCATGAACCGCTTCGCCAGGCCATGCGCCAGGCAGGCGCGTTAAACTAGTTTAAGAGAGAAAGGCCAGCATGTTGGGAAGCCCTAATTGGCGCCGAGGCGCCATCGTTATTGTCACAGCCCTCGTGGCCGCCTGTTCCACTACCAGTGAACCTGATTATCATGGCGCTGAAACCCTTCGGCCCCTGGAAGTGCCGCCGGACCTCAGCGCGGTTTCCGCGGAGGGTGGCTACGATTTGCCGTCCTCGGCCTCAGCCGCGGTCGAGGCCGAAAAAACCGGCAGGGCTGAGCCCATGGTGGGCAATACCGGCAGCGTGCTTCCGGAATCTGGCATTGCCCGGGTAGTTCGTGCCGGTTCACATCGCTGGGCGGTCATCAAGCGCAATCCCGAGTCGATTTGGGTCGCCATGCGCAGTTTTGTTGGTGGTGTTGGCCTGAGCATTGCCAGGGAGAACCCGGTTACCGGTGTAATGGAAACCGACTGGGCCGAAAGTCGTCCGCTGGTGCAGGGCAAAACCGGCTTTTTTGGCTCCCTGTTTGGTGGTGGCGCCTCCGGTATTCGCGATCGTTTCCGCCTGCGAATTGAGCGCGGTAGCAAAGGCGAAACTGAGCTGTTTATTACCCACTTGGCCATGGAAGAAGTAACTGTAGGGGGCGGCGGTCCTGATGTTGTCGAAACCCGCTGGCAGAATCGCGCATCCGACCCGGAGCGCGAAGCCGAGATGTTGTACCTGTTTATCCGTTTTCTCGAAGTCGGCACCCTCGACAAGAGCAAGCCGGAAGTGAAGGAAACAGTTGTTGTCGAAAAGAGCAAGCTCGGTCGCGACAAGGACGGTTACCCGACCATTAAGGTTAGTGGCCCGCTGGACAGTGCCTGGCGCAAGCTGGGTATTGCCCTGGATCGCGCCGGCCTGCTGGTGCAGGATCGCAACCCGGACAAGTACGTGTATTTCGTGCAAACCACGGAAACCGAGACCAGCGGCATATTCTCCCGTACCACAAAGACTGTTGCTGCCTATTACCAGGTGCAACTGGTGATGTCCGGCAACGACGGCTATGTCGTGCTTCGTGATGCCGAGGGTGAGCGAGTCAATACACAGGAAGGCGAGACGCTGTTAAGGCGTGTCGACCAACAACTCAAAAACTGATTTGTAGCGAGGGTCGCCCGTTGACGTCGACCATGCGCTTTGCCTACCTGGGGAGTGGCAGCAAGGGTAACGCCGCTGTCATCCAGGTAGGTCAGACCCGCTTGTTGCTCGATTGCGGATTTTCCGCCAGGGAAACCGAAACCAGGCTGGCACGCCTGGCACTGACCGGGGACCAGCTTGACGGTATCATAGTCACCCATGAACACAGCGACCATATACAGGGCGTCGGCGTGGTGGCAAGAAAATGGAATTTACCCGTCTGGCTTACTGATGGTACCCATCGGGTCAGTCATTCCCAGTTAGGCGGGATTCCGGAGATAAACATTATCAATCCGCACGAGACATTCTCCATAGGCGATATTGAGGTGGAGCCGTACCCGGTTCCCCATGATGCCCGCGAACCGGTGCAATATGTCTTTGGAGATGGTGTGCGTCGTCTCGGTATTCTTACCGATGCCGGTTGCGTGACGGCACACATGCTACAGGTCCTGGATAACTGCGATTCGCTGGTTGTTGAATGCAATCACGACCGGAATATGCTGACACGCGGTGATTATCCGCCTGCATTAAAGGCCAGGGTTGCCGGGGAATATGGTCACCTGGATAACGAGGCAGCCGCAGAACTGGTGCGCGCCATCAAAACCGATGATTTACAGCACCTGGTAATGGCGCACCTCAGCGAAAAGAATAACCTGGAATCACTGGCGCGCCTGGCGCTTGTCGAGGCCATGGGTTGTGACAGTGACTGGGTGCAGCTGGCATCCCAGGATGAAGGACTGGACTGGTGTGAAATCAGCCAGGGTGTATGACACGCGTTGTCAGTGATTTGGGGTCAGATAAATGTCGAGTTCAGGCAAGCATACGATAACAAGCATTCTTCACCTGCGCGGCGCACCGGCGCTGTCAACATTCAGGCATGACAAGCTGTTGTCGAAAATGCAGGCACTGGTGCCCGGCATCAGTCATGTCTATGCCGAGTACCTGCACTTTGCCGCACTGGAAAAACCATTAACCGAATCCGAACAGGCAACGCTGGATCGTATCCTGGTATACGGACCGGCAATGTCGACCGAGCAACCGGCCGGTGACTGTGTATACGTGATTCCGCGTATCGGTACCATTTCACCGTGGTCATCCAAGGCGACTGACATTGCCCATAATTGCGGCCTGGCTTCGGTGCATCGACTGGAGCGCGGTGTAGCCTGGTACATGGACAAGAGTGGCGATGCGCTCACTGCTGAAGAATTCCGGCTGGTCGCACCGCTGTTACATGATCGCATGATCGAGATGGTCACAACCGACTTGTCGGTTGCCGACAAGTTGTTTGATGAGCAAGAGCCGGCACCACTGCGCGTGGTGCCGTTGCTGGAGCGGGGGCGCACTGCACTGGAATCGGCCAATACCGAGTTTGGCCTGGCGCTTTCCGAAGACGAGATGGATTATCTCGTTGCCAATTTCACGCGCATGGGTCGCAATCCCACTGATGTCGAGCTGATGATGTTTGCCCAGGCCAACTCCGAGCATTGTCGGCACAAGGTATTCAATGCCGACTGGGTCATCAACGGCCGCAAGCAGAATGACTCGCTGTTCAAGATGATTCGTGAGAGTCATGAACTGAATCCCGGCGGTACCGTTGTTGCCTACAAGGACAATGCATCGGTGATTGAAGGTTTCAAAACCCGGCAGTTCTTCCCTGATCCAAAAAGTCATGAATACACCTACCAGGATCAGAACCTGCAAATCCTGATGAAAGTGGAAACCCATAATCATCCCACCGCCATATCACCGTTTCCCGGTGCCGCAACCGGTTCCGGCGGCGAGATTCGCGATGAAGGCGCAACCGGTCGCGGCTCCAAGCCCAAGGCCGGCATTACCGGCTTCAGTGTATCGAACCTGAACATTCCCGGTGCCACGCAACCCTGGGAGCGCCACTTCGGCAAACCGGATCGTATTGCCAGTGCGCTGGACATCATGATCGAAGGCCCCATTGGCGGTGCATCGTTCAATAATGAATTCGGCCGACCCAATATTGGTGGTTACTTCCGTACCTTTGAATCCGGTGCGACCGGTGAAGTCAGGGGGTATCACAAACCCATCATGCTCGCCGGTGGTATGGGCAATATTCGCGCTGAGCACGTACACAAGCAGGCGTTCCCGGCCGGAACCAGCATTGTTGTGCTGGGTGGCCCAGCCATGCTGATTGGCCTGGGCGGTGGTGCTGCGTCCAGTATGGCTACCGGCGCCAGCGCTGAAGACCTGGATTATGCATCGGTACAGCGCGGCAACCCGGAGATGGAGCGTCGCTGCCAGGAAGTCATCGACAAGTGCTGGGCCATGGGCGCTGCCAACCCGGTTCTGTCGATTCATGATGTCGGTGCCGGCGGTTTGTCCAACGCCTTGCCTGAACTTGTAGATGATGCCGGGCGTGGTGCCTTGTTCAACCTGCGCGAGGTCAACAGCGATCAGCCGGGCATGACACCAATGGAGCTGTGGTCCAACGAATCCCAGGAACGTTATGTGCTGGCCATCGACAGCGCCAGGCTCGGACTGTTCCGTGAATTGTGTGAGCGTGAGCGTTGTCCCTACAGCGTAGTGGGCGCGGCCACGTCAGAGCCGCGACTGGTACTGGAAGACAGTTATTTTGCCGATGACACCAGTGCTGATGCCGAGCGCCGCAAGCGTCCCATCGATATGGACATGTCGGTATTGCTGGGCAAGCCGCCACGCATGAAGCGTGACGTCAGGCGCATCAAGTTCAAGACGCCAAAATTCAATACAAAGAAGATCGATCTGCGCGACGCAACTTACCGCGTGCTCAGCCATCCAACGGTAGCCGACAAGACTTTCCTCATCAGCATTGGTGATCGCAGCGTAACTGGCATGGTGGCGCGCGACCAGATGGTTGGCCCGTGGCAGGTACCGGTTGCTGACGTTGCAGTCACAACCACAGGTTACGAAGGTTTCACCGGCGAAGCAGTTGCCATGGGTGAACGCACGCCATTGGCATTGATCAACCCGGCGGCCAGTGGTCGTATGGCTATTGGTGAAGCCATTACCAATATCGCCGCCAGTCGCATCGAAAAACTGCCCGACGTCAAATTGTCAGCCAACTGGATGGCCGCTGTCGGCCACCCCGGCGAAGACGCCGCGCTGTTTGATACCGTGCGCGCGGTGGCCACCGAGCTTTGCCCGGCGCTGGGCATCTCCATCCCGGTGGGCAAGGATTCCATGTCCATGAAAACCGTCTGGGGCGACGGCGAAGACAGGAAGCAGGTGACTGCGCCAATGTCATTAATCGTATCGGCGTTCAGCCCGGTCATGGATGTGCGCAAGACACTGACCCCGCAGCTGCGTACCGACAAGGGTGATACCGACCTGTTGTTCATTGATCTTGGCAAGGGTCGCAATCGCACCGGCGGCTCCATCCTGGCACAGGTATATGGCGAGTTAGGCCACGTGGCACCCGACGTGGACAAGCCGGAAATCCTGAAACTGTTCTTCCACGTGGTCCAGGCGCTGAACGAGCTGGGTTACGTACTGGCTTACCACGACCGTTCCGATGGCGGCTTGATGGCAACCCTGTGTGAAATGGCCTTTGCCGGGCACACAGGGTTGCAGGTCAATATCGATGACTTGGGCAGTGATCCGGCAGCAGTACTGTTCTCGGAAGAGCTGGGCGCCGTGCTGCAGATTCCGCGTACGCATCGCGCCGGCATTCTCGGTGCGTTGAAAAAAGCCGGTCTTGCAAGGTATTCACATATTATCGGCAGTCTGCGCAGTGATGATCGCTTCAGCATCAGCCACAAGGGCAAGATCCTGTTGTCCGAAGCGCGTATAGACCTGCAGCGTACCTGGTCCGAGACCACGTATCACATGCAAAGCCTGCGCGATAACCCGGTATGCGCGCAGGAGGAGTATGCGCGTATCCAGGATGCCAGTGATCCCGGCCTGCACGCACAACTGAGTTTCGATCCGCAGCAAGACATAGCGGCGCCGTTTATTAATACCGGTGTGCGCCCGACCATGGCCATCCTGCGTGAACAGGGTGTAAACGGCCACGTGGAAATGGCAGCCGCGTTTGACCGCGCCGGTTTCAGTTCTGTTGATGTCACCATGAGCGACATCATTGCCGGTCGCAAGAGCCTGAAGGATTTCCAGGGCATGGTTGCCTGCGGCGGATTCTCCTATGGCGACGTTTTGGGTGCCGGTGAAGGCTGGGCCAAGTCGATACTGTTCAACAGCCGCGCCCGTGATGACTTCTCTGCCTTCTTTGATCGCGAGGACAGTTTTGCCCTTGGCATCTGCAACGGCTGCCAGATGATGTCCAACCTGCATGAGCTGGTGCCGGGCACCGAGCGCTGGCCGCACTTTGTGCGCAACGAGTCGGAGCAATTCGAGGCGCGCATGGTCATGGTGCAGGTACCGGAAAACCCGTCATTGTTTCTCGATGGCATGGCCGGTTCCAACCTGCCCATAGTCGTTGCCCATGGTGAAGGCCGCGCTGAGTTCCGCCAGGATGCGGATGTAAAGGAAGTTATCGTGCGCAAGGAAGTGGCCATGTGTTACGTGGATAACCGAGGCGAACTGGCACACAGTTACCCGCTTAATCCCAATGGTTCCATTCATGGCATTACCGGCCTGACCACCAAGGATGGCCGATTCACTATCATGATGCCGCACCCGGAACGCCTGTTCCGTACCGTCAGCTGGTCATGGCATCCCGATGACTGGGGTGCAGATGGTCCCTGGCTGCGTATGTTCCGCAATGCTCGCAAGTGGCTGGGATAGTCATTAGTCATCTCGTCGGTCGCTGACCTGGGTCAAATCCTGCCGCATCGGAACGGGGGATACTGAAAGCCACCGTAACCGGCGCGGCAATCCGCCCGAGGCGTGCAATGACCCAGTCCGCCATGCAATACACGTGTTATGGCGCTGCCCAGGAAGTGACCGGCTCCTGCCATCTTGTTGAAGCCAACGGCTTCCGCGTTCTGCTTGATTGTGGCCTGATCCAGGGTTCCGACGAGGAAGAAGCGCGCAATGCCGAATCATTCCCCTTTGATGCGACCACGATCGACGCGGTTATCCTGAGTCATGCCCATATTGATCATTCCGGGCGGTTGCCGTTGTTGTTTCGCGCCGGGTTTACCGGCCCCATTTATACGCATGCGGCGACGCGCGACCTGTGCACAATCATGTTGCGTGATTCAGCATTCATTAACGAGCGCAATGCCGAATGGCTGAATCGCCATCGCAAGAATAACAATGGCGAACCAGTACAGCCGCTGTATAACCGCGACGATGTGGATGCGGTGATGACGCAGTTTGAGGCCGTGGAGTACGACGCTCGTATCAATGTGTTGCCCGGTATCGATGTACGCTTCAATGATGCCGGGCATATTCTGGGTGCCGGCATAGTCGAGTTATGGTTGAGCCAGGCGGACCGGCACTGCAAGCTGGTGTATTCCGGTGACCTCGGCTTTGGCGGGCGACCGGTGCTGCGTGACCCGACAACCATTGCCGATGCCGACATGGTGATTCTTGAGTCCACCTACGGCAATCGTAACCATCGCAGCCTCGAAGACACTTATGATGAACTGGAACAGATTCTTGGTGAAGCCGGGCAGGCCAGCGGCAACATCCTGATCCCGGCGTTTGCTGTTGGTCGGTCACAGGCGCTGCTGCACCTGTTTGCCAGGAACCGCACGCGCTGGCAGCTGAATCGCTGGCAGATTTTTCTCGACAGTCCCATGGCCATAGAAGCCACCGAAGTCTATTTTCGGCACGTGAAACTGTTGCGCAAGGACGCCCAGATGCTGTGGCGACCGGGACAACACAACGACGTTACCGATCAGCTCAGCCTGACGCGCACGGTGGAAGAATCCATGGCCATTAACCGGGTCAGCTCCGGCGCCATTATTATTGCCGCCAGCGGCATGTGTACCGGCGGTCGCATCCGTCATCACCTGAAACACCACATCGGTCGCAAGACCAGCCATGTCATTATTGTCGGCTACCAGGAGCGGGGTACGCCCGGCCGGGCGCTGGTGGACGGTGCGCGTGAACTGCGGCTGATGGGCAAGCGCTACCCGGTAGCAGCGACTATCCATACTGTTGGCGGCTTGTCCGCCCACGCAGACCAGGCAGGATTGCTGGCCTGGTACCGGGCATTCAGGGACGCGCCACCGGTGGTGCTGGTGCACGGCGAACCGGACGCGCAGTTGTCGCTGCAGCAACAGCTTGAACCGATTGCGCCGTCGGTCACCGTGGCCCGGTTTGGTCATTCCATTCCCTTGCCGGAACATTCATAACATGACCCCATTTGGGGAATTGCCTTGATTTTGTAAGTGCGCATGAGCGTCAAGCTGGCGACGCGGTGTAGCCATGCTAAAATCAGGAAAAATGCCTCACCGATCGTCAATTGATCGAAAATTCAGACAGTTGCGTGCATTTTTGGCCATTTGATCAGGGTTGGCACGATGGTTGCTGTGGTTAAAGCCCAAGAACGGGGTGAACGATAGCAATGCTGAGAGGCTGAACTAGGACTCGTATAATGTTGAAAACAGTAAGAAAAATAATGGTCAACTTGGGCTGTGTAGTCATGGCGTCGCTGGGGGCGATGTCGGCGCAGGCTGCCATTTATGTCTACCAGTTGCCCGATGGCTCACGCATCATTACCGACCACGCGGTGCAGAGCAAGGATTACAAGCTGGTACGTTCCAGCCAGACTGTCGAAGGCGTCGGCATGGTGGCTGCCAACCGGGCGCCGCAGTTTTTCCGGGCCGATCCGTCCAGTTACGACCGGGTGATTGCGCAAATGGCGCGCCGCTACGAAGTCGATCCGGCGCTGGTCAAGGCCGTGGTCCACGCGGAATCGGCATTCAACCCTTATGCCACGTCGCACAAGGGCGCATCCGGCCTGATGCAGTTGATGCCAGGCACTGCCGAAATCTACGGCGTCAACAATATCTATGACCCGGTACAGAATATCCGCGCCGGCGTGCGCTACCTGCGGGACTTGCTGACCCAGTACGACGACAAGGTTCACCTGGCCGTGGCCGCCTACAATGCCGGCCCGACAGCGGTGGCCCGCTATCGCGGCATTCCGCCGTTTGACGAAACCCAGGAATACGTGCGCAAGGTGCTGCGCTACAAGAAGCATTATTCCAGCGTCGCCCGTTCCGGCGCCTGAGCAACGGCGGCCGCAGTTCGTATTTGCCTTGATGGCCATCAGCGGGTAGTTTCCGGTCTGTTGTTGAAAAACCCGGACCGGGAAGACCCGTCTCATGCAGATCATTGCCCGTGATTTCAGGAAAAACGCCAGGCCCTATGTCATCCAGTCGGTGCTGGCGACACTTGCCATCCTGCTCATCCTGTTATTCCTGGACGTCTTCACCCATACGGCCCTGATCGCCACCCTCGGCTCCAGCGTTTTCCTGGTCTTTACCCGTCCTCATGCATTCGGTTCCCGGCCGCGGTCATTGCTGGGTGGCTATGGCATCGGCATAGTCGTGGGCGTGGTATTCTATTACCTGTCGCACCTGCCGGAGATGGCGCAAATCCCGATTTCCCAGGCAACGACCTACATTGTATTTAGCGCACTGTCTGTAGGTTGCGCCATTTTCCTGATGGTGATTACCTCTGCCGAACATCCGCCGGCGGCGGGCATGGCGCTGGGCCTGGTGATCAACACCTGGACTATCAAGGCGTTGATCGTGATTATGCTGGCGGTGGTGTTTATGGCGGTACTGCGACGGGCGTTGCAGAACTTTATGATTGATCTCGTAGAATGACTATTGAATACAGGTGATGAATGTCTGAATCAAATTTGAATGATCACAAGGAATACCGCGTGCTGCAGGCCATGAAGATCACGCTGACCAGCGTGGTCAAGGATACGGCGACACCGCCGGACCTGAAACATCCCCTGACCGAAGACACGGTGGAAAACATTCGTCAATGCCTGATGCTGATCAGTGCGCGCGAACAGGAACTGATGGCCGAGTTCGGCCTGGAGTCGACGCTGCGTCCGCGTTTCACTGACGAGCCGAGCAAGGTGACAGCCATTTCCATCGACAAGATTGGCGGCCGCAAACCCAAAGACAAGTAAACGCCAGCGCCGCCCGGTGCCGGGCAATATAATCACGGCAAAATAATCATAAAGGGGAGGAGTCATGACCATTAACCGCGTCAGTATCAGTCACGGCTGGGACTGGCTTGCCCATGCCTGGCGCTTGTTCATGCGCGAACCGGGGCTTGCCATCGGCCTGTTCCTGACGATTGCCGGCATCCAGTTGCTGGTATCGCTTATGCCTGTTATCGGCCAGATTGTCGGCACTCTCGTGGCGCCGGTATTTGGCGGCGGCTACCTGTATTTCGCCCGCCGGCTTGATCGCAACGACGAGGTCGAGTTTGGCGACCTGTTCCACGCGTTCAGGCAACCGGGAAAACTCGGCCCGATGCTGACCCTGGGTGCAATCAACATGGCATTGGCCATCGTTGCTGTTATTCCGCTGCTGGTGGCAGTGGCCGGTTATATGGAGCTTGTGTCCGGATCAGACCCTGATATAAGCATGATTGGTGTTGTGACCAGCACCATGACTGCCATGATTATTGCCCTGGTCGTTATTTCCATTGTCATTATGCTCATGTATTTTGCTGTGCCACTGGTGATGCTTGCCGACGTGGACGCGGGCAAGGCATTGAAGATCAGTTTCTTCTCCTGCCTGCGCAATTTCCTGCCGTTGACACTGTACAGTATTGTCGTGCTGGTGTTGGCGATGGTAGCCGCAATACCGCTGGGTCTGGGCCTGATAGTTGTCATACCGGTGCTCATGTTATCCCAGTATGCAGCCTACAAGGACATCTTCGAGGGCGTGCAGGTCTGATGTTGCTGGTGATCCGGATCGGTATTACTCCGGGCAGAATTGATTTTGAAAAACTCGTTAAACCGGAAGGAAGCAAACGATGTCAGAGTTTGAACATGTTACCGTTGTCAGGGAAGCCAATGTCTATTTTGATGGCAAGGTAACCAGCAGAACCGTCAAGTTTGAAGATGGCAGCAGGAAAACCCTGGGTATCATGATGCCCGGTGACTATGAATTTGGCACCGACACCAACGAACTGATGGAAATCCTGTCAGGCGAACTGGAAGTGAAACTGCCTGGCGAAGACTGGAAAACCGTCAACGGCGGTGAAAGCTTCGAAGTACCCGCCAACGAGAAGTTCCAGCTAAAGATAAAAACCGTCACGGATTATTGTTGCAGCTACTTTTGATCCATTGGGCCGAGGTTGGTGCACGACTCATGCAACAAACAAAAAGCCCGGCTCATGGTGTCATGGCCGGGCTTAAAACGTTGAAAAGCTGAAAACGAAAAGACTACTTGCTCAGTTCAATCATGATCTCGTTCATGCGCTTGACGAAGCTGGCCGGGTCGTCCAGCTGACCACCTTCACTCAACAGCGCCTGGTCAAACAGGATGTTGGCCCAGTCATCAAAACGCTGCTCATCGGCTTCAGTCTTGATGCGTTGCACCAGTGGATGTTCCGGGTTGATTTCCAGTATCGGCTTGCTGCCGGCAATGCTCTGGCCTGCAGCCTTGAGTATGCGCTCCAGGTTGGCGCTCATGTCATGCTCGCCGGCCACCAGGCACGCCGGTGAGCTGGTAAGACGATGGGTTACGCGCACTTCCTTGACCTTTTCATCAAGCAGCTTCTGAATCCGGTCGGTGAGATCCTTGTAATCCTTGGCCGATTCTTCCTGCTTCTGTTTTTCGTCCGTGTCTTCCAGGTCGCCGAGATCCAGTTCACCCTTGGTGACTGATTGCAACGGCTTGCCGTCGAATTCATTCAAGCCGGACAGCATCCATTCATCAACGCGGTCGGCCAGCAGCAGCACTTCAATTTCCTTCTTGCGGAAGATTTCCAGGTGCGGGCTGTTTTTCGCCGCGGCGAAGCTGTCAGCGGTAATATAATAAATTGCCTTCTGTTCCGGCTTCATGCGCGAGACATAGTCTTCCAGCGAGATGGCCTGTTCTTCCCTGTCATCGTGGGTGGAAGCAAAACGAATCAGCTTGGCCAGCGTTTCACGGTTGGCAAAGTCCTCGGCCAATCCTTCTTTCATGACCTTGCCGAATTCTTTCCAGAAACCGGCATACTTTTCCGGTTCCTTTTTGGCCATGTCACCGAGCATGCCCAGTATTTTCTTTACCGAGCCGGCACGGATACCGTCGATCTCCTTGCTCTGCTGCAGGATTTCGCGCGATACGTTCAACGGCAGGTCATTGGAATCGATTACGCCACGTACAAAACGCAGGTAGGTGGGCATTAACTGTTCGGCATCATCCATAATAAAGACACGGCGCACGTACAGCTTGACGCCATGACGACTGTCGCGATCCCACAGGTCAAACGGTGCCCGCGATGGAACGTACAGCAGCGATGTGTATTCCTGCTTGCCTTCAACGCGGTTGTGCGACCACGCCAGCGGGTCTTCGAAGTCGTGTCCTACATGCTTGTAGAACTCCTTGTATTCGTCTTCGCTGATCTCATTCTTCGGTCGCGCCCACAATGCTGATGCGCTGTTGACGGTTTCCCATTCTTCGGCTGCCTGCGTGTCATCATCACCGGTTGCTTCGGCTTTCATGCGAATCGGCAGCGTGATGTGATCAGAGTATTTCTTGATAATGCTGCGCAGGCGGTAGCCATTGAGGAATTCATCCTCGCCATCACGCAGGTGCAATACGATTTGTGTACCGTGGTTGTCACAGTCAACGGTTTCGATGGAATAATCACCTTCACCGGCGGATTCCCAACGTACGCCGTGTTCCTTGCCAAGACCGGCGCGACGCGTGGTCAATGTCACCTTGTCGGCAATAATAAAGGCGGAGTAGAAACCAACGCCGAACTGGCCGATGAGATGCGCGTCCTTGGCCTGGTCGCCGGTCAGCGAATCAAAGAATTGCCTGGTGCCGGACTTGGCGATGGTGCCGATATTCTCCACCACCTCGGCGCGGTTCATGCCGATGCCGTTGTCGCGAATGGTGATGCTGCGCGCATCCTTGTCAAACTCCAGCTCAATCTTCAGCTCGCTGTCGTTCTCGTACAGCGCATCGTCAGACAGGGCCTCGAAGCGCAGCTTGTCAGCGGCATCAGAGGCATTGGAGACAAGCTCGCGCAGAAAGATTTCCTTGTTGCTGTACAGCGAATGAATCATCAGCTGCAGCAGTTGCTTGACTTCCGTCTGGAATCCCAGGGTTTCCTTGTGCGTGTCGACTGTCATGGTGGGTCTGCTCCTGTAAAACGTGTTTTTCGCAATGGGGCAGAAATGGGGGTGGTGCGCGGGAATTTCAACCAGTCCTCACACCTGGTCGGGAATCCGGACCGGGGCGCAGGCTTCCCGAACGTGGACCCGGTGCAAGCGGCCGGGGCGGATCTTCAGTCAGCGGCGTCCATCTGGTGGGATTCGGTGATGTCGACGCTCTCGAATTCCGGCTCCAGCCAGTTACGCATTTTGTGTGCTGCCAGCTTGTTGTAGTCCTCGGTATTAATGCCGGCTTTTTCGATGGAGCTGGCGATCACGCCGATGCGGATACGGTTGGGGCTGTAGTGCTGGGTCAGCGAGTTAAGCGCATTGGCATCACCCGGTCGCACCCGCGGCAGGGTCATGGCCACGGATTGAATATTGGCAAACTTGATGTTGGAAAACGGTTCGCGCAGCCGGGTCTGGATCTTGCGCCGGGCCGTTTCCGCGACCATGGCGGCCACGTGTTCGGCCGCCGCGACCAGGTCCATGTCCAGCGCCTGCTTCTGAATAAAATAATCCAGCGCCGGGTAGTAACCCAGCTTGTGTTCGCGCACGTACTGGTCGACTTCGCCCGCCAGCGTCGGGCCAATAGCCAGCACCGGTTCGCCCATTTCCCGGCGCAGTTGTTCCAGCGGCACCGTTACCGTCAGCGTCAAGTGCGTACGTAGAATCTGTATGCCTGCCATTAGCCGCGCCCCAGCAATACTGCAAGTTGTTCGAAGATGGGCGCCGTCACCGGCGCCAGGCGTTTGCGCATGACCGTGCCGACGGCATCGCTGCGGGCAAACACCGGTGTCACCACGGCATCACCACAGCGGCCGAGTATCAACAACGCCGTGAGCTCGCGCTGCAAGTCCGGCAATTCGCCCAGTGCCTCGATCAATTCCATATCGCGACCGCCTTCGCATTGGCCCTGGCATTCGCTGATAATGCTGTCGATGTCCTGTTCGCGCTGGTTGTCGCAGCCGTAATCCAGGTAGTCGCGCATGGCATTGAGCAGGGCCACCACGTCATCCTGGTTATAGGGTTTCTGCAACACGGTTTCAGTTACCTGCAAGAAGGTCTGGCCGCCATCGCTCAGGGTCTTGTTGAGCAGGGCCACATAGCGGTTGCGTGCTGCCAGCGTGGCCAGCTTGTTACTGTGCTGATCGTAATCGTGGCGCGCCGCCTGCAGTTCCGGCAGCCTGTCGGGCATGGCGCGCAGAAAGCCGACCAGGTAGGCGCGTTTCTTGCGACCCTTGTCCCATAACTTGCGCTGCCGGTCTTCATCAAGCAGTCCGGGCTTGAGCATCAGGCGCACGCTTTCAATCATTAACAGCGGTTCGGTTTCAAAGGCCAGGTGTTCATACAGGTGTTCCGCCAGCACCTTGCCCATGCTGCCGTTGACGACAACATCACGTTCCAGCATGTGCCGCGCCATTTCCGATGTCGGTGATGTCCACCACACCAGTCTTGCCAGTTCATCGGTCAGGCCCGGCGCACCGGCCACCGCCAGCACGGCTTCGGGTTCACCCAGTTTCAACAACTCGGGCAGGTTGTCATCAGACTTCTGGCCCATGCGTGTCCAGCGCTTTAGGTACACCGGGTAGCCGCCGGGTGATCCCAGTACCTGGCCGGACAACAGTTCACGCACGTAACGCAGGTAGCGCTCATGGTTGCAGTTGGGGCTGAGTTGCACCTTGGCTTCTTCGTTGCCGCGCAGGGCATAAAGAATCATGTTGTTTTCGTCGATGCGCACGGCATCGAAAGGATTGGCCAGCAATACGTTCAGTCGAAGCTGGTCCTGGCTGGATAGTTGTTCCAATGTTCGTCCTGCTAGGGTTTTACGTTGGTTTCAGTGCGGAGTATATCGGTAATCTCGACACGGTATGAGCGGTACCACTTGTCGCGACCCTTTTGCTGCGCCTGCTGGTGTTCAGGATCTGCCGCCCACTGCCTGATCTGGTCGGAAGTATACCAGTAGGAAATACTCACTTCGTTATCGCCTTCACAGACGCTGTGAAACTCAACACAGCCGTATTGGCTCATGGCCAACTCGCGCATGCGCGCCGCGGTGGCGAAGTAGTCATCATCCAGTTCGTTGATCTGGGCGCGAAAAATCACGGCTTTCATGGCGCTTGCCTTACTGGTTCAGCTGTATGCGCTGGCCCCAGGGTACCTTGCTCTTGCCCTTGACCAGCCACAAAACCGGGAAATCCGGCGCCCGTTCGGGAAAGTGACCGTCGGCGTCGGTGAAGTACACCATTATATCAGGCTGCTTGTCCTGCTGCCGGGCCCATTCAAAGGCCGGCGCAAAGTCGGTGCCGCCACCACCTTCGAGGCTTTCCGGCAGGCTGATCTCTTCCCAGGGTTCGTAGCGCCACGGGCCACCGACATTGAGCTTGTCATCGCAGGCGTGCAGGGTGACGCGCGCCCGTAACTGGCCCTTGAGCGCGTTGACCTCGGAAATGAACTCCTTCATTTCGCCATCCTTGATGGAACCGGAGGTATCCAGTACCACGGTGACATCCACCTGCGATGAATGCAGGCTTGGCAGAATGGCATCGCCTTCACGGCGGTTGGACGGCCGGGCGAAGTTGTAATCATCGCGGGCAACGTTGGACAGGTAGCGCGACAACAGCATGCGCCACGGCAGTTGCGGTTGCAGCAGGTGGTCCACCATGCGCGCCATCGAGCCGCTCATCTTGCCGGCCTGGATGGCCGATTGCGCGGCACCGGCCATGCGTTGCTGCCACTGTATCGCCAGCGATTCCATTTCCGTCTGGCTTAAAGGTGGCGGCTTGGCGGCGCCACGCTGTTGTTCATCGGGCTGGCCGGGCTGGCTGGAGTGTTCGGTGTCACCGTCAGGTGTATGACGGCGTCCGCGTTGTTCGTTTTGACCATTGCCACCGGAAGCGCGTTGGTTATCATCGGGCTGTTGTTGCCCCTGGCCTTGCTGTTGCCTGGGTTGATCCTGTTCACCCTGCGGCGGCGTATCGGAGTCACGTTGATCCGTGTCGTCGCGCTGATTAGAGTCGTGCTCATCACTCTTGTTCTGGCTGTCCTGGTCCTGGTTCTTTTCGTTCTTGTCATCGCCATCGCTGGAGTCATCATCATAAAGATGCTGGTCCATGGGCCCGTCATTGTTGTGCTCGTCAATGAACGGGTAGATTTCTTCGGCGGTCATGCCTTCGTAATCCGGCATGTATAACGCGTTAGGCGGGTACTTCATGCCATCGGCAATGAGCAGCGGGTTAATGGCGTAATCGCAGGCCACGTCCCAGCGGTGCTTGATACGGTGTTGCCGGCGCACAAAGTGCGACAGCGCGCAGTGCAACGCCTCGTGCGCCAGCACGAACTGGCATTCCTCCAGCGTCAGCTGGTTGATGTAGTCATGGTTGTAATAGAGCTTGCGTGCATCGGTGGCCGTGGTCTTGCACCAGTCGGGATTGGCCTCCACCATGGGCAGGCGCAACACCAGCGCGCCGAGGAACGGCTTGTCAAGAATAAGCCGTGTCCGCGCTGCCGCCAGCTTGGTTTCGATGTCTTGTGCCATCAGCCTTCAAACAACATCACGTCCGCAATTTGCTTGGCCCAGTCAACAAACTGGGGCACTTCAAACAAGGCCTGGCCGACAGCGCGATGCATGTCCGACACCAGCATCACACCCATTTCGCGTTGACTGAAGCGGCCGGCGTAATCCAGTATGTGGCCGTAAATGGTCGCCGCCTCCGCGGTAGCGCGGGCCTTGATGGCACGGCCCACCAGTGCCGCCGCCACCGCGTACTGCAAATCAATTTCTTTCGGTACCGGCACATCCTTCACACCATTAATAATGGCGTCGATATCCGGCAGGTTGTCGAGGTTGTCGACAAAGGCCTTCAGCTCAATACCGGCAGCAGGGCCGATCGATGCCTGCAAGCCATCAAGTAGCAAGTCCGGGTGATCATGAAACTTCTGCATGGCACGATGGGCAAACTCCCAGGACCGTGGCGACGGAAATGCCACCGGGTTATGCGCCGGGTCGAAATCAAACAACAGCTCCGGGCGAAATCGCAGGAACGCGATAACACGCTCATCGATGCCGTTGGCATAGGCCCAGGCGACCCAGTCGTCCAGGTGTGCCTCCACCTCGTAGTGCGAGAAGCGGTTGGCCAGCGGCGCCGGCATGGCATAAGTGACGCCGCGGTCACCCTGGCGATTACCGGCGGCAAAAATGGCCCAGCCCTCGGGCACCGAGTATTCGCCCAGCCGACGATCCAGTATTAATTGGTACGCGGCCGCCGAGACGGTCGGTGCCGCCGAGGTGATTTCGTCCAGGAACAGGATGCCCTTGTTGCCGTGGCGCTCGGCATTGGGCAGCAAGGACGGGATCGCCCATTCCACCATGTCGCCACTGCGAAACGGGATGCCGCGCAGGTCGGTGGGCTCCATCTGCGACAGCCGGATATCGATCATCGGTACACCATGTTTGGCCGCGGTCTCGGCCACCATTTGTGACTTGCCCACGCCCGGCGGGCCCCACAGCATGACAGGGGTGTGGTGGCCTTCGGCCGTGCTCCGGAATTCCCGGTCCAGAATGCCCAGGATATGTGCTGGACGCATACGCTAACTCCTTGAATTACAAGCGGCCTGGCGGCCGGTACATCCGGCAGGAAGTGTAGCATTTTGGCCGGATTTTGTTTGCCATGGGAAATGGGAGGGTTTTGGTGTCGCCCGGAACCGGAGGTGACGCCCCGACACGGGACGTGTGGGGTGCTCATAATGAACCCAGCAGGGTTCTATGAGATATCCATAATGAAGCACGAAGTGGTTCTATGCGTTCAGGAATCCAGGGATTTTTTCTTTTTGCTGCTACGCAGCGTACTAATGGGGTTTCGCCCCCAAACGACGAGTCCATTTCTTTTGCTCGTCCAAAAGAAATGGACGAAAGAAAACGACGCCCCGCTGTCCTTAACCGTCTTGGCCTGGTGGCGCGCCTTCACGACAAATCCGCTCAGAGCTCGCCGGTGAAAAATGGGGTCGGACACAGGGAGCGCGAAGCGCGAGTCGGCTCTGACCCCAATTTTTCACTCGGGCTCAAACACGCCGAGCGGATTTCGTTCCGGCTCGCGCCACCGCCAAGACAAGGACAGAAGGGGAGGAAACCATCGTGCCCCGGTTTAGAATGAGTTCAACAGGAAAAAGACTGGATTGATCGGGGTCAGACCAAGGGAACCCGAAGGGTGAGTCTGCTCTGACCCCTGATCATCAGATCTTGCTAGGTTAGTTGTCTGCCTATCCCGTAATCGTAAATCCCCCAAACCGGTGTTCCAGCCTGTAAATCCGGTGTTATACTAATTATTACTATATAAATAATGTCGATAAATAGTATGCGGCATACCATATTGAGATAGGAAGCCGCTTCCTAATACACTGTTAGAAAACAATGGAAAGTAATGTGGATATCTCAGAAATAGCAGCTTGGTGGGGCGCGGTAATCGCAACAATTGTTCTCGTTTGGGATGTAATCAAATGGAAAAAGAGTCGAGCCAATGTAAGAGTATCTGCATCGCCAAATATGCAATCTGTAAATAAACCTGAAGGCCGCCTTGAAGACGAAAAGCATATTTTTGTTGAAGTTGTAAATCAAAGTGATAGGTTAACAACAATTACCCATCTCGTAACAAAACACTACAGTAATATTTGGAAACGATTATTTAATAAACCAGATATGCAAGGTGTAGTAACGGAGCCAATTGGCCGTCAACCAATCCCGTATGAACTAGAACCTGGAAAAAGATGGACTGGAATGATAAGCCAAGCTGATGTTGAAGAAAAAACAGAAAAAGGTGGTTATCTATTTTGCGGAATCCACCATACATCCAGTAATAAAGCAGTCTATGTTAGGGTTAAGTTGTAATAATGTTTTCTAAGAAGAAAAGGGGTAGAGAAAAGGGGTCAGTACCCTTTTTATGGCATTTGAAACTTAGTCGTCAATCCTGATCGGTTTGGTTGCTAACACTCCACACAAAGGAACAAAAAATGGCATCCGGGATTACCAATAAGCCAGTGGAAATGTCAATCAGCATATTTTCTGTAGCCGTGTTCAGAATTATCTTTGTGACACTAGTGTTAGCTTTGTCGGCGACGGCATGTACACAAAATAAATTGCCGATCATTAAATCAACCAAGGATGCTATCAGTATTAAGGATGGTGAAGGGGCAAAAAAATCGGGCTGGCGTCTTAATTCTAATCTCAAACCAGATATTTACAATGCACAGCTGATCGACGGAAAACCGCATAAGGTAATATTTATTACTGATGTCGATTCGATCAGTTTCATGGTAGAGGAGGGTAACAAGTATGACTTTATCATACAGAAAGGTGAGGAGCTTTATTATACGCAGATCGTGGGAAAACGACATATTCCGGCAGCCGTATTTGATAAAGAGTATCAGTCCGCACACCGTGGAAAAATCTTTGTTGAGGTTCCGGAAGTATATGAGCTCGTCAATGTTGCTCTTTCCTTGACTCCAACACTTAGTCAGACTCAGTATATGGTGTACAAGGATTCAGACTATTATGCAAGAATGGTGCAATGGTTTGACAAGCATCGCAGCCATCCACTTATTGGCAGCCTGGAAAAAGTGGTGCAAAAGGAACTAGTGCATTATGTCAAATTGAAAAGCAATGGCTACGCTTTCAAGTTTGATAACAATTCCAGGATTGTGCAGAGCAAGATTTATGATCGCATAGGATTTTGGGGTTCCAATGACTTGAGGGAATACCTTGATCAAATGCAATCATTTTCTGATGATAGCAATTTTCGGGAGTTTTATAAACAGAACGCGAAAACGTACCAAGATCAGATCACGTTTTATCGAGACACGGCAAACATAGCCGGGATGGTCGATTGGCTGGACAAAAACTTTCCCAATTCGAAGAGTTATGACGCGTATAAGGTCATTTTTTCACCGTTGGTTTATGGTACCCAAAACGCTGCATGGTTCGAAAGCAATGGTTTCAAGGAGCTCCAGGCGCATGTCAACTTTCCTTACCCTTGGGAACGCAAGGACAAGTCCGGCAGAAAGATTAAAATGAAAAAGAAAACCGATACACTTTTACGGACTGTAACGGTTTTCACAGAAATTAATCACGGCTACATTAACCCGGAAGCCGAAAAATACACGGATCGCATTCTCGAGGCGGCTGCTGATCAAGACAAATGGGTGGATAGAAGTATCAATCCTTATTATAACGGCGGCATGGCGGTCTTTCTCGAATATATGAATTGGGGGCTGATTGATCTTCTCGCAAATGATCTTCTTCCTGCGGGAGACCATGGCATTGTGATGGATTCGATTAATAAGCAGATGGTCAAGGGGCGAGGTTTTCGTCAATTCAATGAATTTAGTAAAAATCTTCTGAAGTTGTACCGTAACCGGAAACCGGGTCAGACGATTGCTGATTTATATCCGCAGATCATCGAATGGTTTGAAAACAATAAACCCTGATAAACCCATCCGCTAAAGGGGCCGGAGGGATAAAAAAATAGGCAAAAACTGGTTGGTAGCGAGTAATGCGTAACCGCTTCTTCCCTGGAAAATCTGCCTGGTCTACAAGCAATGACACGAATCAAAACAGAACGACTGACGCTTCGGCCATTTGTGCTTGCTGATGCCGCGACGGTACAGAGGCTGGCGGGTAATCCGAATGTGTCCAAAACCACGAGGAATATTCCTTATCCTTATGAGGATGGGATGGCGGAATCCTGGATTGGGGCGATTACCGCCGCCATTGCGCGGGGTGCCATGCTGAGCCTGGCGGTGGAGCGTAATCAAGATGGCAGTCTGCTGGGTTCGGTGGGTCTGATTTCGATCAAGGATTCGACTGCGGAGATCGGCTACTGGATTGGTGAGCCGTATTGGGGACGCGGCTATTGTACCGAGGCGGTGAAGGCGATCATCGATCATGCTTTTGATGAGCTTAATCTCATCACTATTATTGCCGAGCATTTAACCGCCAAGCCGGCGTCGGGCAGGGTGATGATCAAGGCTGGTATGACCCATATGAAAACGGTGTTCATGGAGTGCCGGGATAGCGTGCGGGCATCGGTGGAGATTTACCAGATAGAGCGCCCCGTGCCATAACGGCTACGAATGCGTGCGCTGTGATCCAGTTCCCAATAAGGCGGATGGGACGGTTTCGCTGCTTGTTTCCCATAATATTCGTACTAATATTTGTGTGTTACGTACTGAATCGGGAAGGGTGAAATGAATACCAGAAAGTTATCGATCGTAGCAGTATGGGGCGTGATTCTTGGCTATGCCTTTGGCTCGTTCTATTACGCGTTTGCGTTCCCCAATTTCAATGCGTACTTGATGGATCTTGCTCAATACAATCAAGTAAACATGCTACCTGTATTTCCATCATTGCCAACACAGCTGAATGAGCCGATCATTTATCTATGTTGCGCGATACTTTGGTACTTTGGAGCGTTGCGTATCAACCCGGAATTGGGTGCGATCAGGTTCAATAATATCGCGCAACAGTGGAAGCCATCCCTTGTGCTTGTTTTGTCCGGGTTGGCAATTTTTCTGGCCATCGTGAATTACCCCGGCAGACCCAGTATTACAGGACTGTCCGAGTTTGTTTTAATGATAGTGATATGCTGGGTGCTGTTGGCCTCCGTACGGAAGGAGGCGCCCGAGTGGGGTGTTAACAAGTCTTCGTTCCTTTACCTGGGCAATACTGCGACTTTGGGAGTGTTATTCGCCGGGTTTTTGATTGGCGCAATTGCCGTAATTCAAAAAATTTCCGCGTTATACTTTACTGTTCTTGTTGAAGCTTTCGACAGCTCATTTGAAACCAGCCCGTTTGGCTGGAACGGCATCTATGTTGGTTTCATGCTCGTCTTCACCATATCCGTGGTTGTGGCGATCGAATTTGCCGGTGTTTTCCGGCCGGGAGGCTATTCACTGCGTCAGCGCGGCCGGGAAGCGAAGTTTGGCTTGGCCGTTCTCGGCTTTATTGCTGTGTTAATGTTGGCGATATCGCCTTATGCCACCAGCACGCTTCATGTCTCCAGGGCGGATCTCGCGGAGGCGGCATCACTGGAAGAGACCAGGCCGATGGAATACACCTTGCTGCGGTTTTGTGGCGACGACGAGTGCTCGCAGCCATATGAATCCGGGCTCAAAACAAAAGGATCGGTGATCCAGACAGGTATGTGGACTCGCCACGTGGAGGGGGCAACCGGATTTGGTGTGAGAGCTCAACGCGCACCGCTGAATACCAGTGTACCTGCGCAACTTGAACAGTTTGTACTTAACGATGGCAGGCGTAGCATTTTTCGTAACAGCGCCATTGGCCTGGTTTCTGCCGTTCAACTGTCACTGTGGCAACCTTACGAGGCTTTTCATTCATTGGATAATCTTGAACGGAAGGGAGGGTTACCTTACGGGTTGCCGCTGTTTCTGCGTATGCAGCATGTGAGCTGGCTGGGCAAGGCGGCGCCGATCACCGACAAGAATCGCCAGGATGTCATGGCGTTTTCTGATTCCAGCCGGTTTCATGTCGGTGGGGCTGGTGCAAAGCTGCTTGCTGACGCCTGGCTCAGGTTTGGCAACAAGGAGCGGGCAGCCGAGTTATACAATATCGCCCGTAACACGGCGAAGTATTCGTTGGAGATTTCCGACAATCCTGCGGTACCGGCGATGAACAACGGACAAATTCATGGAACGATCAGCGCCACTGACATGTTAGCGAAAGGCGTGCGTATTGGCTTGTTTGTTACTGGTCAAAAAAGACTGCGCAACGGCAAGAAAGCCGACTCCGAACCGGCCAAGCTAAAATCCGTAATACCTTATCCTGATATGTCCTCTCATCTTGTTGACAGCCAGGAGCTCGCGGAAGACGGCCGTTTCCGATTCACGCACCTGCCTGAAGGCAGCTACGCACTGGCGCTGCTGGTACCTGCCGATGTTCTGGCTTCAGACGCTGTTCTGGATGGCAACGTGCCCGGCATTATTCGCCTGGAAGCCAAAAGACCGGTTCTTGATCTTGGCGGCATGCGTTTGCAAAAAAGAAACCCGGATGACTAGAATGTTTTCAAACACTGGAACAAGCGGGCTGAGCGGGTCGGACCAGCGTAAGCTTATGTTTCTCTGTTTAAAACCATTCAATTAAACAAACGGGGTCTAAACAATCGGGATCAGATCACAGTTTTCTCTAATGCAGGAGTTATTTCTGATCCCAGACCGGTTTCGTGCAGCTGGTCGGTTTTTTCTGAGCGGAGGTGTTCAATGAATGAATGGGGAAAATGGCAGTTAATCAAGGCCGGGTTCTGGCTTGGCATTGGTTTTATTGTTCCTTCAGCAGCGGTCCTGCTGGCGACCACTGTTGGCAGTGTGTGGATAATGCCGACAGCAATGGAGGCTTCCGGCTGGATGGGTGGTGAGGATGCAACGGATATGACCGAAGATTTTCGGTCACGATACGACAAGAGTGATCAAGTCAGGATTGTCTCCTATCGCGAGACCAGGACCGGGAACCGCTTGCTGGTCTTGGGCGAGATTGAAAATGCAGGCAAGGGCAATGTGACGTCGGTCCACCTGGAAGCAGAGCTGAAGGACAAGAATGGAAAGTTTGTCTATGAGTGTTCGGACTACATCAACCGGAAGCTGGCGTCCGGTGATAAAGAGAACTTCCAGATCAGTTGTGGCTGTGGCAGTAACCCGTTACCTGAGTACGCGACAGTAGATGTTCGGGTGGTGAGTGCCAACAGTTTTTAGAAATAGTCTGGTCGATATATCAGCGGTATCCGACTGGTTCATTGGCCGTAATCCGGCCATGGAATATTTAATATATATTGGCTAATTTCATTATGAAAATAACAATGTTGAGAGGAGTGGGTATGACCATGGGATTGCGAGTTATTTCATTGATGGCCCTTCTATTTATTGGCGGAATGACTGCATCATGCAGTGAGAAAGACGATGTGGAGTATAATGGAGCGAAATACAATGTTGGTGTTTTATGGGATTTTTATAGCAATGATTTGATGATTCATATTATCCAAAGAGAGACTTATGAATGTTATAACTATCAAATACGTCACAATATTCGATCAAATGGCTCATTTTACGAAATAGATCTTGGAGGATCGTATTTTTCGGGTGGTGCATGCTGGTTCATGATGGGGCCTGCGCACATAACGGTTCCACTGGGCCCATTACCGGATGGAGACTATGTATTCCAGTTTACGAACAATGGATATGGAAATCCTTACTATATGGATACGTATCAGGTTAACATTCAGGGAGATACAATTACTACAACCCCTGCATTCGGCGAATTTACATACGCGATGTATCCAGTCTTTGCCAGGCCGTAATAAAAGGTAACGAATGGGGCGGGATTGGTGAATGGCGGGTATCAAACGTAATAAAAAGGAACGGAGGGATTAAGCGTTAAGCAGCTGGAATGCTGCCCATTTTTTAATCCCGCCGTCCCCATTAGCTCCCCCATTAGTTTCGGGAGGCGCACGAAACAGGCTCTCTTTTTATCCCCAGATAATCGCTAAAAAGCGCCATATTCCGCCACTTTTCCCTGAAATCGGCGTAAATCTGGAACATTTCCAGACGAATCAAATAGTCGAGACAGCAAAATACATGCTGCTATACTCTGGGTTGTGCAACAGGGTTGTACCAAAAATTACATAAATTCAATAACTTGCTGAGGCTGGGTCACATGAGTAACCGTACCAAATATATCGCACTATCCATCGCCTGTGTTGTTGCAGGCCTGATCTACGCGGGCATGAGCTATATGCCCTCCGCTGAGCAGAAGGCTGCTGAAGCGCTATACGGGTCTGACCCCAACAAAATATTTGGCAAGGTGACAGAAATCATTGATGTTACCGGTTATACCTATGCCGAGATTGATACCGGCGATAACAAGGTATGGGCGGCAGGTCCGACTACGCCATTAAAAAAGGGTGACATTGTCGCCATTACAAAAGAAATGGTGATGGAAAATTATCAGAGTAAAACCCTGGGGCGCAGCTTTCCCATGATTTATTTTGTCGGCCAATACATTACTGATGCAAAGGCAGATGCAGGTACATCATCCGCACCAGCAGCTGCACCAGCACCAGCACCAGCAGCAGCATCCGCAGCCGCAGCCGCAGCCGCAGCCGCAGCCGCAGCCGCACCGGCATCACCGCATGCCAATATCAATCAGCCGGCGACGACACCTGTTAAAGGCGTTAACAAGCTTGATGGCGGCCGTACTATTGCCGATATTATTGCTGGTAAAAAAGGTCTCAACGGTAAAACAGTACGCTTGCGTGGCAAGGTTACCAAGTTTTCTTCCAACATCATGGGCAAGAACTGGGTACACGTTCAGGACAGCAGTACCCTTGATGATTTGACTGTTACTACCAAAAACAACGTGACAGTAGGCGATGTTGTTATTGTTGAGGGAAAACTTGAGCTGGATAAGGATTATGGCTACGGTTACTTGTACCCGATTATTGTTGAGAATGCAGTGATTACCAAGTAGTTGTTTTTGCATAACGCGCGCAAAAGGTGGCGGAGAGATTAAGTATTCAGAAAAGAGGTCAGCATCCTTTCTGTCACCGAAAGGATGCTGGCCCGATTCGCCAAGCGCTTAGTGCCGCTGAGCGCGCTGAGCGGGTCGGACCTGAGCGCGCTGAGCGGGTCGGACCGGCGCAAGCTCCTGTTTATCTGTTAAAAACCATTCCAAAACGAGCAATGTGTTGGCTTAAAAGGTGTGTTTCGTACACAAAATACCGCCTCTAAGCTGAACTTGGCTGTGCAGCGCTTCGGCAGGCGTGTCTGCAATCATGTTGAAAAATCCACCCCGGTAAGCCAGACCACCCATTTTGACGTTGAAATAGCACGTTTAAGCGGAAAATAGGCCATGTTTTTTTCAAATAAATCATTTATATTAAGAAGTTAGACAGGTCCGACCCCACAAGACCCGCATTACTCACGTTTAGCACAGACATATAGTGATGCGGCTTCGTCGATAGATCGTTCAGATTAAATTCAGGTTAAAGAAGGCAGAATAGCAACCAATGACTACAACCTACAACACCACGAAAGCCGCGCACGGGTATGACAAGGCGCGCGCTATCCCTGCCGGCAGCATTAGGCAGTGGATGGATTTTCTGCTGGTGTCGATCAACAGGGATGCGGTTGATTCGGTGATTGACCTGGGTTGTGGCACCGGTCGGTTCAGTCGAAGCCTGGCGGAGTCATACCAGTGTCCGGTGCTGGCAATAGACCCGTCTGAGCCGATGCTGGAGCAAGGCAGGCAATCAGCATCGGCCGGGCTGGATATTACCTGGTTGGCGGGCTCCACGGAGGCGATTCCTGCAAGTGATTATTCGACTGACCTCGTCTGGATGTCGCAGGTATTTCACCATATAGACAACACCGACACGGCTTTTGCCGAAATCAACCGGGTACTGACGCCAACGGGCTACCTGGCTATTCGAAATGGTGTGATTGATCACCTGGATGACATGCCTTGGTTTCAATGTTTCCCCGAGGCAGAGGCAATAGAGCGAAGTCGACTCATGACGCAGGAACAAATAGTCTCCCTGGTCTGTAGTTTTGGCTTCCGGCCTTGCTCCCGGGTACGACACTATCAATACTCGTCCAGTAATTACCGGGAACACGCCGACAAGATTAGCGCCAGGGGATTGTCGTCGTTGATCGCCATTAGTGATGAGGCTTTCGAGCGCGGAGTTGAGCGATTGCGAGCCTGGGTAGCGGAACGACCCGAAACAGAGCCGGTATACGAGCCGGCGGATTTGCTGCTATTTCAGAAACTGTGAAGCTAACGAGCATTTGAAATCGTATTGTCGAGCAATACAGTCTGACGGCGATTGCCCTGAAACCGGAGGTTTCGGCTCCCAGGCATCGGTTATAGAATGTGCAAACGATTTCGTAATGGAGAAAAACAATAATGCAACGGAAACCGGTTGAATTCACATCGGCAGATGAAACCATTGTCGGGGAGCTGTACCTGCCGGACGGCGAGGTGACTAATGCGCCCGCGATCGTGCTGTGTCACGGTTTTGCCGGGGTGAAGGAGTTGTTGTTGCCGGCGTTCGCGGAGTATTTCGCCAGCGCGGGTTTTGTGGCGCTGGCGTTTGATTACCGGGGCTTTGGCGGCAGTGGTGGTGAGCCAGGTCGGCTGGTGCCCGCGCTCCAGGTCGAAGACATCAGGAACGCGGTGTCGTTTGTTTCCGGCCTCGACGAGGTGGATGCCGGTCGCATCGGGCTTTGGGGTACATCATTTGGTGGCGCCAACGCCATTGTTACCGCGGCCGAAGATGACCGCGTGAAGGCGTTGTCGGTGCAGCTGACCTTTGCCGATGGTGAGCGGGTGATTACATCGGCCATGAGTGAGGAAGAAAAAGCCAAGTTCCTGGCGATGATTGAAAAGATGGAGCAGAAGAAGCAGGCCACCGGCAAGGAAATGATGGTACCCATTGTCAAGGTTTTGAGCGATGAGCAGTCCAGGGCATTCTATGATGAGTATGCCGGTCAGTTTGACGCGCTCAATATCAAGATACCGTTCCTGACGGTTGCCGAGACCCTGAAGCTGAAACCGATCAATGCACTGCCTGACGTGAAGGTGCCAATCCTGGTTGTTGCAGCCACGGACGACAGTGTTAACCCGGTATCCGAATCGCACGCACTTTTTGAAGCGGCGAACGAGCCCAAGGAACTGCTTGAGTTGGCGGGTGCCACGCATTACGAAGTATACAAGGGCAAGCCGTTTGAGCAGGTTGCTGCCAGGCAGGTGGAGTGGTTCCGGACATATTTATAGGATGCGCATAAGCAATGGCCGTCGCCTCGCAGGCAGTCCGGCACGCGGATTAACGAATTGGACATGGACAAACATCGACAGCCTTACCGTAACTACGATGCCTTCGCCCGTGTGTATAACACGCACTGGGGGCCGAGGTATGGTGATGCGGCGATGCCCGTGCTCGAGTGCTTGCTCGGTGATCGCCTCAAGGAAGGCAAAAACATACTTGATCCATGTTGTGGCACTGGCCATGTGAGTCAGCGCCTTATCGAAGCAGGTCATGCCGTGGTCGGGATTGATGGTTCCGGCCAGCTGCTGGAGCTTGCCCGTGACAATGCGCCGACTGCTGATTTCCGTTGTGCGGATGCCAGGGATTTTTATCTCGATACACCCCAGGATATCGTGATCTGTCTTAATGACAGCTTAAACCACGTTTTATCCGTAACAGAGCTGGCGCAGGTTTTCCGGTGTGTGTTTGAGGCGTTGGCGCCGGGCGGATGTTTTCTTTTTGACCTCAACCTGGAACACAAGTACTTGTCGTGGCAGTGGAACCATTCCTTTGTCGAAGATGACCTGGTGTGCGTAATCCACGCCAATGCGGACGTATCCGCAAGAGCCGCGTCGTTCAAGGCGATCGTATTCGAACGAGCAGCGGACAATGCCTGGAGTCGGCAGGATGTTGAGCTGGACCAGACCTGGTATGACCTTGACGAGGTGACCGCCTTGCTCGAGTCTGCCGGGTTCCGGAATGTTGAATGCCTGACCCATGAGGGCAAGCCCGTGAGTTTGGAGACAGGCAAGGCGTTCTTTAGCGCATTAAAACCTGGTTCGCATGACTAGAATGGAGATCATTATCCATAGTGGCGAAGTATCCGGGGGCTGGCCGATAGGATTATTGCGCTAGATCGACAGAACATGATGCCTGTCATTGGTGAGGCTGAATTCATAAAGGTAGAGAACCTCCGCCGCAAAGGCCTGGCCAGTCACCCGACTATCATTACAGCGTGGCAGGAGAGTGAACTTGCCGGGTATCTTGAATACTGTCGAAGCTGGGATAACAAACGGGATATCTACATCGCCTCGCTACAGATTCTGCCACCGTACCGGGGCGGATGCTTGCTGGTGAAGTTGTTGCGCCAGGCAAGAACGTTATTGATGTGCGAGTCATTTGATCGCCTGGTAACGGAAGTGCAGGCAACCAATCAACAGGCGCTACGGCTGTACCAAAAACTCGGGTTCTCGATGTGTACGGGTCACGAACAAAAGAAGACCCGAAAGATTGAGGCCACGCCCGCCATATTGCAAAGCGCCCTGATTGACAGGCTTGTGGCCGGGTACGGACGCACTTGTTTGGGCCAGGAGCGCCAGTCCTGGTTTCCCGTTTCCTTTGTCCGTACTATCATTCGCACCAGATTCAATATTTGTGATACCTGCCTCGCGGGTATTCCTGTCCAGTCATTTATGTGAGGTCGAAGCTTCTGTATGAACCCGGTTCTGACATCGGTTGGTTTGCTGGTATGCAGCAATGTTTTCATGACGTTTGCCTGGTATGCACATCTTAAAGAGTTGAGCAGCAAGCCCTGGGTTGTCGCCGCGCTGGTCAGCTGGGGAATTGCCTTGTTTGAATACCTGTTCCAGGTTCCGGCCAACCGGATAGGCTACACCGCGCTCAGTGTCGGCCAGCTCAAGATTATGCAGGAGGTTATTACCTTGTCGGTGTTCGTACCGTTCTCGCTTTTCTATTTGCGCGAACCGCTGAAACTGGATTACCTGTGGGCGGGGCTGTGCCTGCTGGGAGCGGTATTTTTCATGTTTAGGGAGAAGCTGGCGTGATGAGCGAGTCTCTTTCGAGACTGGAGAGATTCTTTGCTGCCAAATGCTTTTCCGGGAATCGTCCCGCTTTCTCAGATGTTTTTGGTGTAATTCGAAAAGCGATCGCAAAGGCAGGCCTGGTAAGTAATGCAGGGGGGTTTGGTGACAATATCGCCTAAGTACTGAAATCATATGCCGCATTTTTTGCAATTTGAAAACGCATTAAGTGTTCGTTCAGGCCCAACCCGTACATTCGTTGCGGACTGATAAACGGCACGCGAGTCACTTGTACGGAAAACCGGTTTTCCAGAACACCAGGGTTGTGAGCGCTGCGGGATGCAGCGAATCGAGGCAACCACCGCTATACTGAAAAATATTCATTTAAAATAGACTGGCTAGTGATTCGCGTCCTGTTGGTGTTTGGTTCCCGTGTGTTGTAATTTCTGCAATTCGGGGTCGTCATGGTGCGATGTGTCGAACAGGAAATCTATGGATCCAGTTCGATCATTCTGATTGAAAAAGTGCAAGAATAGTTTTATTTACAATTATAAATAAAGCGGAAATAAGTGAAGGAGGAATATTGTTATAATTTGTAACAGACACCAATATGTATTATGCAGAAATTAGCAGGAGCTGTATAATTTTACGAGGTATCATGAAGTGGGTATTTTGGGGTGAAGGAATACAGAACTGATTTTTGCAGCTTTTTTCGTCACGACAACGGCATTCTGGAAATTGTTGTTGATGAAGGCATTGAGGTGGATGACAAAAAAACCCAGCAGTTTCTGGATACGATCGCCGCTATTGAACCCAAGGTCGAGCTGGCCCTGGTCAATCGAATTAACAAGTATTCCTATACATTTAAGGCCAATATGATGCTGGCTTCGGCCAGGGTCGTCCCCTACGTTGCAGTTGTTAATTACAAGAGACCTCCGTGGCCGTTGAGCGGTGTATTTTTCCCAAAATTCTATAACCTGGCGTTTTTCGGCAAGTACCAGGAAGCCGAGCAGTGGTTACTGGGAAAAACTCAAAGGAAAAGTGCCTGATTTGATCGGGATCGATCGGGTTCCGGGTCGGACCAGCGTAAGCTCCTGTTTTTCTGTTAAAAACCATTCCAAATCGAGCAGTGTGTCGGCTTAAAAGGCGTGTTTTGAGCACTAAATACCGCCTCTAAGCTGAACTTGTTTGTGCAGTGCTTCGGCATGCGTGTCTGCAATCATGCGGAAAATTTTACCCCGGTAAGTCAGACCACCCATTTTGACGTTGAAACGGCGTTTTTAAGAGGAAAATAAGCTGTATATTTTGGCTATAAATCATTTATATTAAGTAGTTAGACAGGTCCGACCCACAGGCTAGGCCATAGGTCCGACCCGGCAAGTCACGGCAAGTCAGGAGGGGGAATGAGAACGAAAACGATTCGGTTTCTAATTGGTTTAGCGGCTATTTTTCTGATGTCATGCAATGACAGCGACAATTCCGGCGTGGGCAATGGCGTGGGCAATATTGATCTGCCGGAGATTGCGTTTACGGTGGTGGAAGAAGGGTATTACAGTCAGTACGGAAACTCGGTGACTGCACCGATATTGCTGGTCTACGATAATCAGCCGGACTTTGATGCGTTTTGGGCCATGCATAAGTCAGGAGTCTATCCACCCAGTCCGGCGCCGGCAGTCGATTTTTCAGTTGATAGGGTGCTGGTGGTGATGGACAGCATAGAAGGTTCCAGCGGCTACACTTTAACCATTCAGAGAATTGTCGATTCCGGCAGCATACTGTCAGTTTACGCCAGCAAGGTCATTCCAGGCAGTGGTTGCTTTGCATTAACTATATTGACCCAGCCTTACCAGATAGTGACGATTCCGACAACCAGCCAGGCAATCAGTTTCAATCTGATCCAGACGATACGCAGCTGTTGACAGCTGGCACTGATGCTCAGCGGTAAGTTGCTTAATGCCTGAACTTCGCGCCGTGCTGAAAGTCAAAGTCGTGCCGGGTTCATCAAAAGACGCCATAGTCGGCTGGATGGGCGATGAATTGCGCATCAAGGTGATGGCACCTCCCGAGAAGGGCAAGGCCAACCAGGCGGTTATCAGGTTGTTGGCCAAGGCGTTGAAGCTGTCGCGAGACAGCATACAAATTGTTTCCGGCGAAACATCGCCGCACAAGCAGGTTGAGATTACCGGCCTGTCATTGGACGCGGTTTTCCTGGCGCTCGGGACCGGGCCGGGAACTGATTCATAAACACAAGCCAGTGCTGCTGATCAGGATCTGAAGATTTGTTTCGGCCCCCGCGGTTGTTTATTTGACCACTGTTCTTCGTAATCACCCTGGCTGAATTCATCAATAATGCGACGCCAGAAATGCTGTGCGGGCAGGTTCAGTTCCTGCTGGGCGATATGCCATTCGCCCGGAAACATGCGAAATAGTTGATGGGCGACTGCCCGGCCAGCACCACGTTTTCGGCAGCTTCTCACGATAAAGAACTCGGCGATGGAGTAGCAGTCCGGACCCAGTTCCCGCACCAGCGCAAAGCCGGCAACCTTGCCGTTGATCAGCACGGTAAAGGGATGGCGGTCGGTATCCGTCCAGTAGCAATCGAAATACGGGTCCGTGCCAAAACGCCCCGAGTCATCCGGCATGGCGTCATCGAAGATACTCAAGTCATGGCGATACAATTCCACCAGGTTCCGCAGTACATGTTTTTTCGCTTCCGGGGTGATCTGCACGTCGATGTTTATGGCATATTCCTTCCGGCTTTGCAGCTGCCCGGGTAACCGATATTCGCGATTTTCCGGTTCGGCATTGTAGCGGAAATAACCTACCCTGTGTGGCGACCAAAGGGTGACGAGCCTGGGTCACAGGATAAGTTGTCGCGTATCGAACGTTTGCCCGATGCATTCGGATGCCGAGCAAGGCAATCTCTCGATGGTTGCTGCACTATTGCAGCGGCACTGATCGTTCACCCGGGGATTGCTGCAGCCATGACGACCCTGAAACTTTTCCTGGCGATTCTCCTGGCCGTATTTGGGCAACTGGCTGTATTTGGCCTGGTGTTGCTGGTACGGCGCTGGCAGGTGTACCGTCAGCTGAAGCAGCAATGCTATGGCGCGGTTCCTGCTGCGACACTGGTATCAACAACGTCCTGGCAGGACTGGCGACCCCTGCGCGTGCAACGCAAGGTTTTTGAGGATGCGGCGCATTCAGTTTGTTCGTTCTATCTCGAGCCGGCAGATGACTATTCCTTGCCCGCCTATCGACCGGGGCAGTACCTGACCTTCCGGTTTTCCGTTGCTGTTCCGGCTGCAGGCTCTGTTGCAACTGAGATGCGCCCGGCCATACGCTGCTATTCGCTTTCTGACAAACCTGGTCAGCGCTACTACCGAATCACGGTAAAGAAAGTTCAGCCCGCCGGCCTGGTGTCCGGCCATTTACACGACCAGGTCAGTGAAGGCGACATGCTCGAGGTAAAATCCCCGGCCGGGCACTTTTACTGGTCACCGGAAGTGGAGGAGCCCATTGTGTTGATTGCAGGCGGCATTGGTATTACGCCGGTATTAAGCATGTTGTATTCGCTGCTGGAACATGATCCGGATCATGAAACCTGGTTTTTTTATGGCGTGCGTAATGGTGCGGAGCACTTGTTCAAGTCGGAATTGCAGGATCTGGCTGTATCCCATCCCAGCCTGAAACTGAAAGTATGTTACAGCCGCGCTGATGAGACCGATGTGCGTGACCGGGATTATCAATTTGACGGGCGGGTGGACATCAGCTTGTTGCGCCAGGTGCTGCCACTGAAGTCATTCCGATTTTATATCTGTGGGCCGAAAGCAATGATGGAAAGCCTGGTGCCGGCCCTGGAAAGTTGGGGTGTGCCTGATCATCAAGTGCATTACGAGGCCTTTGGCCCGGCCACGATTAATCGACCATCCTCTACCCGGAGTATTGCCAGCAGTGTTGCTGCTGAAAAGGCCGGAAAAGCCCTGACTGTCCGCTTCAGTCAATCCGGCAAGCTGGTGCAATGGGATGACCGTTATTCCAGCTTGCTTGAGTTGGCGGAGCGCAATGGCATCAAGCCGGATTTTGGTTGCCGTGCAGGAAGTTGTGGCAGTTGCCAGACAGTTATCGAATCCGGAGAAGTGCATTACAACCAGGAGCCTGATGCCGATGTACCGGCAGGCGCCTGCCTGTTATGCATCAGTCGACCGGAAACCGACCTGACGCTGGCGGGGTAGCAACATGATGCGCTCACTGATGCTTCGCGAAGTGCTGCCGTTCCTGTTCATGCTGAGCATGCTGTTTGTCGGTATTATCGCAGTTGATCAATTGTTGCATGTGCTGGACCTGGTCTGGGTGGGACGCTACCTGGGGATTCCAGGGGTGTTGCTGATCCTGTTGGCGTTTATGTATTCGTTGCGAAAACGACGCATCATAACGCTTGGCAAGGCATCATCATGGTTGCGCGCACACGAAGCCATGACCTGGACCGGCTCATTGCTCATCCTGGTACATGCCGGCGTGCATTTCAACGCAGTACTGCCGTGGCTGGCAACCCTGGTCATGACCGTCAATGTCATCAGCGGTCTTGTTGGCAAGTTTCTTCTTGATCGTTCGCGACGCGAGCTGGAGGCCAGGAAGAGTGCGATGACAGGTCGTGGCATGAGTGAAGCGGATATTGAGCGCACGCTGTTCTGGGACGCGGTAACGCTCGAGCTGATGAAAAAATGGCGCGCCGTGCATTTCCCCATCACCCTGGCATTTGTGGTACTGGCGCTGGGTCACATCATCAGTATCTTTCTGTTCTGGCAGTGGCGCTGATGAAACCGGTAACCATAATTATCTGGCTCAATCTTGCTGCCATCGCGGTACTGGTGATGGTGTACCCGCAGTTGATGATCAGTCCCGGCGCATTGCTGGAGGGCCATGCTGATTTGACCGGGGACTGTTTTGCCTGTCATACACCGTTTCTGCGCAGCGCCCCGGAAAACTGCATCGCCTGCCACAAGCTTGACGACATTGGTATACGGACAACGACAGGCAAAAAGATTGAGAAAAAACCAGGACAGGTACCGTTTCACCAGCGGCTGATGGAATCGGATTGCGTTGCCTGTCACAGTGATCACCAGGGCGTGAAAGTGTATCGCTTGATCCACCGGTTCTCGCATGACCTGTTAAAGGAATCGGGACGTGAGCAATGCAAGGCCTGTCATGACAAGCCCGATGATACCTTGCATCAGCCAATTACCATGAACTGTAATGCCTGCCATGAAACCGGAAAGTGGACACCGGCGGCATTTGATCATAACCGTTATTTCACGCAATCAGGGAGCCGTGATTGCCTGGATTGCCATAAACCGTATGATGATCGCCTGCACCGAAACAGTCGCGCTGCCTGTGACAGTTGCCACACTACACGCGAATGGGTGCCGGCAAAGTTTGATCATCGAAGTTACTTCAGTGCTACCAATGACAGGCTGTGTTCCGGTTGTCATGCCACGCTTGACGACAGGCTTCATCGTCAATTACGGGGAAGCTGCGACAGTTGTCATACTATCGAGGCATGGAAGCCGGCGACGTTCGACCACGACGACTACTTCCGGTTTGACCGGCACCATGATACGGAGTGTGAAACCTGTCATACGGGTCACGATTACAGTAAATACACATGTTATGGCTGTCATGAGCACAGTCCTGCCGGGGTGAGGGAGGAGCACATGGAGGAGGGTATTCGTGATTTTAGCCAGTGTACAGAATGTCATCGTAGTGGCGATGAGCATGAAGCGGAGCGAATCTGGAAGCAGAAGCGCGGCTTGTCCTCCGGAACAAAGTACGATGACTGATGCCGGCTGACTGGTACCAGGAGCGTGGTCCCTGGCCCGGGATTTTACCACTCAATAGTGATGACTATTTGATCATTGAACAGGCCCGGTATCGCTTTTTGTTCTGCCGGGATGATCCCGTAGACAGTGTGACGATTGATCATCTGGCCACTGACGCCGGACATGGCTGTGCTTCCGGATGTACCATCACCCCAGATACGTGTTCCGGCGGCATCCTGGTACAGGTTGTAGCGAAGAGTATCCTTGTCGCTCTTTAATGTGCGATTAAACCCGTTTGCGAACAGGCCGGCATCAAGTGATATGTTATAGGGAATACCGGGTACGTCACAGCTGACATTTATGAATGTAGTGGTGCGTAGTGGTGTCGGGCTTAATATGTCATAACTGCCAAAGCGGACCGGGGCGATGGCCATGTCGCAGTCCTGGGCCATGACGTTGGCAGCAAGGATTGCCGGTAACAGTGCGATCAGGTTATTGTGCTTCACAGTACACCTCGTCAAGATAGACCATCATTTCCTCTGATTCCGGAATGGCAAGCGAAAACCGGCATTCCCTGTTCTTGCTGTATAACCTGGCCTTGTATGTTCCAGGCGCAAGGTTCTCCATGTAGAACTCGCCACCCTTGCCAAGAATCGTTCGAATTACAGACTGGTGAAGCGACAATTCAAGACCCCAGTATTCAGCCGGGGTTCGGCTCGCGCCTGAAAGTACATATGCGTGTCCTGTAAACCCCTGGATACGATTGATAAAAAACGGTGCAATACCACCACCCCGGTATGGAACAAATACGTGTTGCTTGAGATTCTTGATGCTGTAATTGACCGGAATATCCCTGTCATTTATGGAAATTTCGTTATGGTAGTAGGATATCAGCCCCGGTACGATGGCTTCGCCATCACGATTGGTAACAGCAACCGGCTGATTATTGTGCTTGATTCCAACACCGGGCAGTTTGCCTACGCGTACAAGGGCGAAGCTGTCGAGGATGGGGCGGCTAAGGTACAGTGATGAGTTGATCAGGGAAATGGCGCCGGCGATTCCGGCTTCATGCCGTTTTTGCAGACCATCATCCTGGTAGCGCGCATTATATTCTGCGTGGCTGCCATGGTAGAACAGTTGTGCATTGTATTTATCCAGGCGATCCTGTTCCTCATCATCCAGGCGGTTGGCGCTGAGCCGGTAACCGATCCCGCTTCCCAGTGGCGTATTTTGATTTAGGTGTATTGCCCTGGCCCGGTTGCCTTCAGTTGACCCGTACTGCACTGCCCCGGTTTTTCCCGTGCCCAGGGAAAGAGTCAGGCCGGCGAATATTCCCCTTTCTATATCCGTAGACCGGGTTCGGGTGCTGCGCAGATGAAAAGACAATGATTTCGACAGCTTGCGTGTATAGAACACGGTCGTACGTGTGAAATCCTCGTCAATGTGCCGATCAACCGTGCCGCGGGTAATGGCAATAGACCCGAGTGTGTCATTCCTGTAGCCAATCCCGATCAGTTTCTCCATGCGCGAACGGTCCCGGTTTTCATCCAGGCTTAACGTGACGTATTGCCGTGACATGCCCTTGGCAAACATCCTGAGACTCAGATTGTCATGAAACAGGCTGACACCCAGCGAAGCGGCCTGCCCGGAGCTATCTTCCTTGTCACTGATTGCCAGAGAGATGTCTGTTTCACCGGAGCTGCCAAGGAGAAACTTTGCATCAATGCCGACATTCACAATATCCCGATCGACTTCTGTTCGAAAGCCCGAGGTGAAGCGGTCTGAAATACCTGTGCGATGAAACGCAACAATGGCCGGGTCAGTGTATGTGGAATCTTCGTCACCAAAGTGCACACGCTTGTAGCCGATATTGTAAGAGTATTCGTGAACCCCGGACTTGAGAAGACTGTAGGATGTATAGAAGGGTTCAGTGATAACGTGTTCACGGCCAAAGACATCACGAATCACGATTGTGATTTCACCGGAACCGGCAGAGTTGGGTGGATTGACGAACTCAAATTCACCGGGAAGCAAATGCTCCCGTTTCATAAGCAACCCGTTTATATACAGCTCGACTTCTGATGGCATTTTCAGGATTCCGGAAATACCCAGTTCCGGAGACTTGACGAAGTAAGGGTCAATTGAAAAATGTTTTGAAATACTCAGGCCACCGTACAAACCGCCGCCACCCAGTGCCCCTGAGTACGCACTGAAATCACCGAGAATAATTCGCCGCAGTTTGCCCGGGTTATCACGGGTAGCGTGGGTCATCAGTCTTATGGACTGGGTATCGTGTTCATTTTTCGCATGAAGGAATCCTGAATACAGAAATACGTTATCGAGATGTATGCCGATCTCCCAGGGCAGGGATGTGGCGGGCGCCATTCCTTCCTGCCCCAGGCTCTGAAAGCTGTAATTCAGAAACGCGCTGTTGTCATGTGTCTCGACAGGATTCAATTGCCTGGTATGGGTGAGATTGATGGTCTGTTTTTTGAATAGACCGGGTTTCGCCGATAAAATCAGGATTGCCTGCTTATTATCGATTGAGTATGTCAGCTCTGGATGCAGCGAATCAAGAGCAACCAGGCCCTGCCGGTTTTCCTGTAACCCGGGCGGCAGGTTTTCTATACCAATCTGGCCAAACAGGTCCCGGGAAAAGGAAACCTTGCCCTTGTCACTGATGTCAAAAAAGTGTTCTCCCTTGTCGGTGGAGTTTAGCTGAATTTTCATCACCACGGTGTCCGCCAAAACAGGAACAGCAGGAAGCATGGTCATCAAAAGCACATATGCAATGTTCGCCCACAGCTGAACAGTTATCCTGTGTATGGCTGTGTGGGGATACATGTCAGGAGACTCGCCGGCAATGTTATGTTCGCATCACCCTCCCGGTGTACTGGCGGTGGCCGGGTCGTGCTGCGGATCGACAGGAGCCGGGCTGATCGAAGGGGGTTTGGGCTTGACGGGGTGCGCCGGGATGGTCAAGTGTCCTCCTGGCGAGGCGATTGATGGTTTAATGGTCTTCCGTGCCGGCCAGCGACATTGTTCCGTACCGGGCATATTGACGCTAGCTTCAAGTTTTTGATCACCAGCTTCAACAGATGTCTTGATTAGCTTGCTCTTGCCGCATTGCTGTTCAGGCACCATGACGGCAAAGCTTCGGGTCTTGCCGGGCAGAACATACCAGCCTCGACCAACTGTCTCAAACATGCTCGATTGGCTGGCGTCCATGCCAGTCAGACGGATGTCACCTACTATAAAATGTGCAGTACCGGTGTTTTGGACTGAAACCCTGACTGCGCCATCGGAAAGTGTGGTGCTGACCAGTGATGCCTCAGGCGCAGCGCCCCTTGCTTTTATGAAAACCGGGACACCTATCTGCAGCGCCAGGATTAGTCTTGCTCCTTTTTCCGGGGCATCGTTTACCGGCAGTTCCGTCAGAAACAGGCGATATGAAGTTTCGACTTCCTGGTCCCTTTGTCCCTGGAATCCTACCCGTATTACCTGTTCTGAATGCTCTGCGATTGTAACGATCCTGGGAAAGAACAGGATGTCGCGGGTGTCCTCGTAAATATCCTCCCCGGTCTTGTCCTGCAACCATTTTCTGGCGTTAACCTGTATTGTCACTGGACGATCTTCATTGTTGATTATTGTCAATATCGATGTTCGGGCATCGTTATCAAAAAACAGTCGTAGTGGCAGTACGCGGAAGGAGCCGGAGTGGACAGGAACGGAGATTGTCAATCCGATAAGGACTGTAGCGGCTATCAGGAGTGTTTTTTGCATGGCTGCCCCCGTTATTATTCATTGTTCATGACTGCAGCCTGTGCAGAGTCTCTCTGCACAGGCCCTGGGTTACAGATTGTCAATGGCTAGTAGTGAACAGAAACCGTTACAGTGTCCTGATAGAAACCGGGAACCTGCATTGGCAGGAAGCTGTAGTTACTGTAGCCATAGACGATGCGAAGTTCATCCACTCCTGTGCCAACACCGGCAATACTCGTACCTTTCGTGGTGGCTGCAAAATCCTGGTCACCCCAGAAGTCATTCCAGGTGCCGATCTTGTGCAGACCGTAGATGATCAGATTGCCCAGGCCGTCGCCCATGCGGCGCTCCAGGGCATTGCTCACGTTCAACCCTCCATCCATGGCAATGTTGTAGGCAACCGTGGGTGAACAGGTCACTCTTATTGAGCCTTCAGCGGTGTTGACGGAATTGGTATGGATTCCGAAATCGACCGGGGTAGTGGATACAAGGCACAATGGCTCGACCGTGGCACTAACATCAAGTGAGCCGGTGGCCGTTCCGGCTTGTGCCGGTCCGATCAGCGCCACGCCTGTCAAGGCGACGGCGCCGGTAAACAGATGTTTGGTTAATTTCATGTTGATCTCCTTGTCAAATAGGCATTGAGCATCCGGGTAGTCCCCCGCCTGGCGACAGCTGTCCTGAATTGATTCGTCGGAGGATGCGGTAATGCTACATGACCGGGAGTTACAGATTGGTTACCGATATCGGTGCGCGTTATTGTGATTCAGCGAATGAATAACAATCATCCAGGGGCAATAATCCGGTTATTCCTGGTAACGAATACGCTGTTTTCATGAAATACGATTAAATGATTTCTGTTTCGTGCCGGTGTTTCTGCATCGGAAGCAGAATTCATCCGCTTTTCCGGTATCGCCCCTGCGGAAACTGTCATAGAGTGCTCGCAGCTCCCGGGAAGGCGAAACTCCCAGGACCGTGAAAAGCGTTTCACGACAACGATGAAATACTGCCAGCGCTTTTGCCCTGTCCCCGTTTCCCGCGTAACATAACATGAGTCCACGATACAACGATTCCGCCAGCCCGTCTGTTTCAAGTGCCGTCTCATACGTGATGATCGATTGCTCGCAATTTCCCGTGTATCGATAGTAACGACCGAGAGCGTGCAATGCCCTGATATACTTGCTCCTGAGTCTTTCCCGCATCAACAGGTCCCATGCCTGCGGTTCCTCAACCCCGAGGAACGGGCCTTTGTATAACTTGATGGCGCGTTCGAGCCTGTTAGCGACGTTCCAGTCGGAATGTTCTGTATTGAGGTTGATTGTATCTCCAATCAGGCGCTCAAATTGCCAACTGTCAATCCAGCAGAATTCCGGGCTCAGCGACAGTTTTGCATCACGGTGTTCAAGTGCGTTGATCTTGCGGAGCAGTTTCCTGAGCCGATGTAATGTTGTCGCGAGCGCCCTGTGCGCTGCGTCTCCGTCATGACCCGGCCACAGGGCATCCGAAAGGTGGGCTTCGCCCACTTCCCGGCCACCAAAAGCGACAAGTGCTTTCAACAGTTCCAGGGGTTTTTTCTTGGACTTGGTTGTGAAGTGAACCGGTTGATTGTTCAGAACAAGAGAAAATCGTCCCAGGGTATAGATTCGAACATCAAATCCCGAGCCACTGTCAACATTCTTCGGGGGATCGTAATCATGAGTCAGTACCGGTGCGAGCTTGCGATTACCGGTCAGCGGGAGACCCAAAATGACGATTTCATCGCCCGGGATGTACCTGGATTCCGGTGAGCCGTTTTTGCAGTGCTTGCGTTTTAGGGATCGTGTGGCCGAATGTCCCGGTCGGTGAGTATAATGCAAATGCGATTCAGTCATGCTGGTTGGCCCGTCTTGATTCCGGTTATTAAGGACATCGTCGCGCCAATGTGTCGTTTTGGGGAATTCCTCGGCTTCCTGCTCAGGTAATTGCCGGGTACGCCGGTCAATACAGGTTATTATGGTACTTGTGGCAATGTGCGAGAAACGGTGTACTTAATTAACATGACGAGAGTGCATGTGCTTTGACCCTAGTCAAGGAATACACGGCGACGAGGTCGGTTTATTGTTGGTCGTGATGTTGCGGGCAAGTGGAGACGGCTTATGAATAAACCGGTTGTTGCAACGCGCGCACCAGCTATCGGTGTCAGAATCCTGCAGCTATGGCAGCGGTTGTCGCCGCTACCAGGCGGTCGCTGGATGTTCAGTCGCCTGCTTGGCTGGATGGCTCCCTATACCGGAACCATAAACGCCCGTGTCCAGGATCTTGGCCCCGGGCACGCACGCGTTTCAATTGCGGACCGGCGCAAGCTACGGAACCACCTAAACAGTATTCATGCCATCGCGCTGATGAACGTTGGTGAAGTGACCACAGGGCTGGCGCTGATGGCCGGGTTGCCGGCCAATGTGCGTGCCATTATTACGGGATTATCAATGGATTATTTCAAAAAAGCGCGTGGCCCGCTGGTGGCCGAGGCGATCACGCGGCAACCTCCCGTTAACGACGAAATCGAACACGAAGTGATAGCCGATATACGTGATCAGTCGGGAGATGTCGTGGCGCGCTGCACCGCCCGGTGGCGATTGGGATTGATACCTGATGAATAATAATGATCGTCAGACAGCGCTCACGCGTCATGCCGGGGTGCAGCTGCCGCTGATTTGTGGCCCCATGTATCCGTGCAGCAACCCGGAACTGGTTGCCGCAGTTTCCGAGGCCGGTGCGCTGGGTATTGTTCAGCCCATTTCATTGACCTTTGTTCATGGTTACGGGTTTCGTGATGGTTTGCGTTATATCCGGCGACTCACCGATAAGCCTGTCGGCATGAATGCATTGATCGAGAAAACATCAAAACGTTACCATGAGCGAATGCTGCAATGGGTGGATATTGCCCTGGAAGAGGGTGTGCGGTTTTTTATCACGTCTTTGGGCAAGCCGGACTGGGTAGTAGAGCGGGTACATGCAGTTGGCGGCATCGTCTACCATGATGTAACTGAGCGCAAATGGGCTTTGAAAGGCTTGGACGGCGGCGCTGATGGATTGATTGCTGTCAACAGCCGTGCCGGAGGTCACGCTGGCGCCAGGTCAGCGGCGCAACTTTATGATGAGCTTGGCGACCTCGGGTTGCCACTGGTTTGCGCCGGTGGTATCGGTAACGAAACAGACTTTGCAGAGGCAGTGAGCCTGGGTTATGCCGGTGTGCAAATGGGGACGAGATTTATTGCCACTGTTGAATGCACGGCATCGGAAGTCTACAAGCAAGCCATAGTCCGGGCGACTGAAAACGATATTGTCCTGAGTGAGCGCGTTACCGGTGTACCTGTGGCAGTCATCAATACGCCCTTTATTAAAAAGACCGGCCTCAAGACCGGGCGACTGGCGGCGTGGCTGTTGCAAGGCAAGCGGACACGTTACCTGGTGCGCGCTGTGTATGCATTGAGATCATTGTATCGACTCAAGCATGCCTCCCTGGACAAGCAAGGCAGCGTGGAATACTGGCAGGCCGGTAAAAGTGCCGGCCATGTGCAGACTGTTGAACCAGTTGCCCGTATTATTCAGCGCTTTGCCGCGTCATGGAAATGACTGAAACCGGGAAAACTGATTGCCGGGCGCCACCGTATTTGATTTAGTGGGCGCTGCACCGACAGCCAGCTGCCGGGCAAAGACAATCAATAACAACATGGGACGGGGAGTAACATGAAAAACTATATTATGGCATCACTGTTGCATGCCAGCGGTGTCCTGGCGAGCGCGCTGGTTCTGCTCGGAGGCGGGATGGTTATCACCTACGAATCCGTTGCGGACCTGGCGCTGGGTATTGCCATACTGAGCGCGGGCTTTCCCATGTGGATTTCGGTAGTGGCCAATGCCAGGCGTTACCGGGTGTCCGAATGGTACAGCGCGCTGTCCCTGGCGGTGATGTTATTTGCCGCAACCATGACTGGCTGGTACTTTTATTCATAGCCGGGACGGCCTGTCTCAAGGAGTATTTTGGCAATAAAATATAGTATAAAACAATGAGTTAACTATTATTGATGACGAAGTGCCGGTTTTAAGCAAAAGAATAATTCCGTAAATATTGAAAATGAGAATCATTCTCAATAGACTCCGCTCCTCGATTCACTCGATCAGGATCTATAAGAATGTTTTTCCGTGTTGTTCCGATGCTGTCCTTGGCAGTAACGATTTTTACTCCATTGTTCACGGCACAGGCTGCCGATCTGACACCGATCCAGGCGCTCGGCAAACAACTGTTTTTTGATGCGCGACTGTCATCGCCGGCAGGGCAATCATGTGCTCACTGCCATTCGCCGCAGCATGGTTTCAGCGATCCCCGCTCAGATCGGTTGCCGGTATCTGAAGGCGTGCGCCCGGGACGATTTACGCCGCGCAACGCACCGACTGTGACTTACCTCGCGCGGGCGCCGGAGTTTCACTTCGACAAGAAACAAGCGCTGCATCGGGGCGGGTTCTTTATGGATGGCCGAGCCGCCACGCTGGAGCAGCAGGTGCTGGGTCCCGTGATGAGCCCGGTCGAAATGGCCAATACCGGCAAGGCCGATATCGTCAATCGACTCAACAATTCCGGTTATACCAGTCAATTTCGCCACGTATTTGGCACGGAGGTATTGAGCCAGGAGCAAAGCGGAATTGATGCCCTGGCCCTGGCGTTGGCGGCATATGTTCGCAGTACCGAGCTAAACAGTTTCAGTTCAAAATATGATGCCTATCTCGCCGGCCAGGTCAGGCTGACCCAGCAGGAGCTTCGCGGGCTGAGATTGTTTGAGGATGAAAAGAAGGGTAATTGCGCCGCTTGTCATCCGAGCCGGCCGGACAATGGCGCGGCACCGCTGTTCACGGATTTCAGTTACGACAATCTTGGTGTGCCGGCCAACCCTGCGAGCCCGTTCTATACCCAGGATCCGCAGTTTAATGCCGATGGTAAACGCTATATTGATACCGGGCTGGGCAAGATCCTCAACGATGCTACCGGCAATGGCAAATTCAAGGTGCCAACGTTGCGAAATATTGCCCTGACTGCACCCTACATGCATAACGGTGTGTTCGGTTCCTTGCGCGAAGTAGTGGAGTTTTATAATGCACGCGATGTCAGTAGCAAATGGGCCGCAGCGGAAGTCAGGCGGAACATAAACAAGGATGAGCTGGGTGACCTGGGGCTGACCGACCAGGAGATAGATGACATTGTTGCGTTCATGAAAACACTGACTGACGGCTACAGCGCCGTTTCCCCTGTGAAATGTTGCGAGTAAGTGTTTATCAGCTTGTCTCGTGCCAGCCTGTCAGCGGAATTTCCCCTGATCAATAGGCGACAACATCTGCCACAGATGAGGGTCTCCAGGCCTGGACATCACCGAGCCCGGTATTACCGGAACGATTCCGGGTCAGACATGAAAGCTGTCGGCAAAAAACTGTGTCAATAATCATGGGTGCCGGTTATTGTCATCGCTGAAGAAAACCAGGCTGGGACCAACAGGCTTTAAAATACATGGCCATGAAAGGCTGGTTCCGGTTTCTGATATTTTGCACCAAATCGAACTATTGATCCGTATCCGGGAGTCAGTATGGTGAGGTTTGTGATTGTGTTGGTGATACTGGTATTGATTGTATATATAGGCATATGCCTGTTGTTGTATTTCAATCAGCGTACCCTGATGTATTACCCGGTAACCGGAAACCGGCCGGGAGTCGCTCAAACAATTCGACTGGAATTGCCGGCGGCCAGTCTGAACGTATGGGTGTTGAACCCCGGTCACGTAGATGCCATTCTGTATTTTGGCGGCAACGCGGAATTCACCGGGCTGAACGGCCCGGAATTTACGCGCCTCTTTCCCGATCATACGGTTTACCTGACGGATTACCGGGGTTACGGTCAGAGCACCGGTCATCCGACGGAACGGCATTTATACGCAGATGCCCTGGCCTGGTATGACCGGGTAGCCGGGCAGCACAGGTCAGTTGCGGTTATTGGTCGGAGCCTGGGCGCATCAGTCGGCGCATGGTTGTCGGCTAACAGGCCGGTCTCGCGCCTGGTTTTGGTGACACCGTTTTCCAGTGTGGTATGTGTTGCCCGGCGTCATTACCCGCTGTTGCCGGTGCGATGGTTATTGCGGGATCGCTATGACTCCGCTTCGATTGCCAGCCGGATATTGGTACCGGTGTTGCTGGTTATGGCAGGACATGATGAGGTAGTGCCGCGGCAATGCAGCCTGGCGCTATTGAGACAGCTGGATGCGCCTCGTGTTCAGTCGGCCACTCTCGATCAGGCCGGCCACAACGATCTTTCAGATTATGCCGAATATGCTAATCTGTTGAGGAATTTTCTAAATGTCAGTGTTTTGTAAGGGGTAGTGCAGGACATTGACGCCACGTTGTCATGCGAAGGCGCAGCATGGAGATAATGATAAGAAGAGTGCGCAAAGAGGATGCGGACGAGATTTGCGACGTTATTGAATCGGTGGCGCTGGAGAAGGTTTTTCTTGCCACCCTGGATCGGCCGTCACTGGAATCCACGCAATCATTTATTCAGGATAACCTGGAAAAGGGTTATCCGCATCTTGTTGCCGAACACAACAACAGGATTATCGCTTGGGGTGATATTACTTGCCCGTTTACCCGACCGCCTTATATGCACATAGGCCGCCTCGGCATGGGCGTGCTCAAGGAATACCGCGGCCAGGGAGTTGGCAATCGCCTGCTGACTCACCTGGTAGAGGCGGCCTGGGCGTATGGATTCAGACGCCTGGACCTGGAGGTGTTTGCCGGAAACGAGGCGGCGATCAATCTGTACCTGAAACATGGTTACGAGGTTGAAGGGCGCAAGAAATACCTGAGGTACCTCGATGGTGAGTTTGAGGATACCCTGGTGATGGCCCAGTATCGAATCTGACGGGTCGGCCGGGACGGGTCGGTTCGGGGCGCAACAAAAAAGCCCCTCCATGGGGAGGGGCCGGAATAGTGAAGCTCCGAGGAGCAGCGACTTATTTGCCGCCCTTGGCTTCTGCAACACATTCCTTGATGAACGCGTCGCGCTCACCAGCATCAGTAATACCAGCATCCTGCGCTTCTTTTGCGCAGTTTTCTTTTACTTCCTGATCAGCGTCTTCAGCCCAGGCTGGTGTTGCCAGCATGCCGGCGATCAGAGCAATCATACCCATTTTTACAACAGAATTTGCCATGGTTGGCCTCCCATAAGAGTCAATAGTGCGGGTTGCATAAAGGCCAGCCGACAGCGACACGCCCGTGTGCCTTCAGCGCTTGTATAGGGAAAAAAACCGGATGCGTACAGTGAAATTTTGTGATTACATCAATCGGTTTTTTCGATCAATCGAGGGCGCCAGGCTTGGATATAGAGGTTCTGAAAACGTTTCTGGAAGTAAAACGTACCCGGCATTTTGGCCGCGCCGCAGAGAATCTTTTTGTCAGCCAGTCAACCGTCAGCGCCCGCATCAGCCTGCTTGAACAGCTCGTCGGCAGCCCACTGTTTCTGCGAGTGCGAAACGACTTGCAGTTAACCCCGGCCGGTCGGCACCTGGTACCGTTTGCCGAAAGTATTTCTGCCACCTGGAGACGCGCGCGACAGGAAGTCGCAATCGGTGATCAGTTTGAACAGCTGCTGGTTGTCGGTGGCATGCCCAGCATGTGGGATATCGTGCTCAACCGGTGGCTGACCGGCCTGTTCGACCGGTTCCCGGAGCTGGCGGTAATCGGCGAGGTGAAACAAAGCTCGGAGTTGATGTCGGCATTGTTTGAGCGCGCCGTTGATATTGCCTTTATGTTTGAAGCGCCGCGACCGAGGGGCATTGTTGCGGTCGAGCTGGCGGCAACACCCCTGGTGCTGGTGTCGTCACGTCCGAACCAGGCCATGCAGCAGGCGGTGGCGCAGGATTATGTATACGTAGACTGGGGCGGCATGTTCGCGCGTCGCCACGCGGAACTGTTTCCGGAGATCCCCAGCCCGCGTTTGCGAATGGAGCAGGGCAGGTTGGCGCGAGATTTTGTTCTGCAGCGTGGCGGCAGTTGTTACCTGGCGCGCCCCATGGTGGAACAGGACCTGCTGGAAGGCCGCCTTTTCGAGGTGGAGGCGCCGGTAATTACGCGAAGCGCCTCGGCGCTGTTTCATGAAACCAGCGACAAACGTGACTTGATCATGCGGGCGCTATCCATGCTGCCTGTCGAAGACAGGCAGGCAGTTGGCAGTCCGGCCTGATCCCGGGCTGCTGGAGCTACAGTCCTATCAGTTCAGCGTGAAGCCCCTTGTTTTCGGCAATTCGGACAAACCGGGATGAATTAATCTTGTCCGGATCATACGCAATGGTCATGAGATGAGGTGTCTTCTCATCATAATCCGCAGCCATTACGCCAACGTTGTGCAACAGGTCATCACGCAAGCTTTCGCGATCAGCGTGATTGGTGTTCTCATCAATATGCAGTGTGATATCAACCATTTTGTCGCTCATGGTTCAGCCCTCCGTCACCAATACACTCGGGAAATACTGCACCCCGTATCAGGCCACAAGCCGCCGTGCATTGCCTTGACAGCCATCAAGGAAGCCATGCTGACATGATTACCTTGCCAGGTCATATTCCGGGCTCTGATTCGCTGAATTTTGCTGATACCATGCAAGCGTTTTCTGACCGAGGGCGGGATGTTGGACGTGTTGTCATTTGAAGTATTGGCATTGTTGTGTCTCGTCGCCGGACTGGCCGGGTTTGTTGATGCCATCGCCGGCGGCGGCGGCTTGCTTACCATACCTGCCCTGATCTGGGCCGGGTTGCCACCGGTCCAGGCTTTGGCCACCAACAAGCTGCAGGGAACCTTTGGTACCCTGTCATCGAGCATTACTTTTTTCCGGATGGGTCGGATACAGTTACGGGAGATCAGCCTGGCGGTAGTGTTGACCTTTATTGGTTCGGCAACCGGAACCGTTCTGGTGCAGTACCTGCCCGCCGGCTTCCTGGTCAACATGATTCCCTGGTTGCTGGTACTGGTGGCGATCTATACGGTGTTTTCACCGCGCATGGGAGACGAGGACAGGCATCAACGAATAGGTCGCGCCAGTTTTGCTTTCGTGGTTGGTTTTAGTGTGGGCTTTTATGATGGATTTTTTGGGCCGGGAACCGGTTCATTTTTTGGCATCGCCTTTGTAGCGCTGCTGGGTTATAACCTGACCCGGGCAACGGCGCATGCCAAGGTACTTAATCTCACCAGTAACGCGGCATCGTTGTTGTTTTTTGCGCTTGGCGGAAAAGTGTTGTGGTCTGTTGGACTGGTGATGGGTGCGGGGCAAATGCTGGGTGCATGGCTGGGTTCACATATGGTGATTCGCAACGGCAGTCGTATTGTCAGGCCGATCCTGTTCATAGTCAGTGTTGCCATGGCGATCAAGGTCTATGTCAGCAGTTGATCAGCCGGTGCTGTTGCCCGGATCGCTGGCCGCCCGTGACAGTGACCGTTTTGCCGAGATATTGAAGGCCGAGTTACTCGAGCTCGAACCGGGAACGCTGCCTTTGCATCAATGCCTGGTGCACGGCAATCAGGTTGACGAATCGGATATTGCGATTTCAATATTGAAAACAACGCGCGAACCGGGTTCCCTGGCTGCCCGTATTGGCGTCATGTTTTCCGAAATTGACGCTGGCGGAAGTTGCGGATTTGAACCCGCAGCCGGCAATGCATATTGCGAAATCCGGGTGATCATTGAACTGGATACGGCACGAGCGACATTTGCGGTCGTGCAGGATTGACCTGGCAACGATGCAATGGAGATGTTATGGCCTACACATTAATTATCGGAAACAAGAACTATTCATCGTGGTCGTTGCGTCCGTGGTTCTGGATGAAGCAGGCGGGTATCGAATTCACGGAAAAGCGACTGGCGTTATTTACCGATGATTACCGGCAGCAGATCGTCCCGTATTTTTCCAATTACAAGGTCCCGGTTCTGCGGCATGATGCGTTGAATGTCTGGGACACTATTGCCATTATGGAATACCTGGCCGAACTCCATCCGGAGGCGCCTGGCTGGCCGATCGATGCAGCAGCACGTGCGACGGCGCGTTCGGCCAGCGCCGAGATGCATTCCGGTTTTTCCGCGCTGCGCGCTGCTTTGCCCATGAACTGTCGGAAGCACTTTCCCGGCTACCCGATAACGAACAGTGTTCAACGGGATATAGATCGAATTACCGCGTTGTGGGAGCACTGCAAACAAAACCATGGTACTGATGGAGACTGGTTGTTTGGCAGGTTCAGCATAGCTGACGCCATGTACGCACCCGTGGTATTGCGACTGGCCGGATATGATGTCAGCCTGGCCGGTTTTGCCGCGGACTACGTCCGGCTTGTTTTGGGTAATGAACACATCAAGAACTGGATTGATGCGGGCAAACAGGAAACCGAGATCATTCCTGAAGATGAAGTCTGAACCCTGGGCAAAAAAATAGCCGAAGTACTTGTCTTCGGCTTCGCACAAACAGTGCGTGGGTGTATGTCACGCGTCTATTGTGCACCAACGAGGGTGTCTAGTGCTTCACTGTAACAGCATGGTTCATTGCGCGGCTTTCCGGTTTTTGTCCGCGCCCGTCGGATTCCTTCATAATGCTCGACTGGAAAATGGCCCGGTGAACGTCGCCCATACTGAGTATGCCGACCAGTTCACCGTTTTCATTGATAACCGGTATCCGGCGTATGCGGTTCACGCACATTACCGAGACGGCTTTTAATACCGGGTCAGAGTCACGTACCGTAATCACCGGCCTTGTCATGATATCGGAAACCCGCAGGGTGATGATGTCGTTGTATTCGGTTTCCAGGGTTTCAAAATCGATTCGACCGCGATCCATGACTTCATTTATATCCGGGTACATCGCATGCAATATGTCTTTTTCGGATATCACGCCGGTGACCAGGTTGTTCTCGTCAACGACCGGGAGACCACTGATCCGGTCGAAGCACATGGTGATAGCCACATCCCTTACCGGCGCTGCGGGCCGGGCAGATCGCACTGCTGTTGTCATAATGGTTTTTACCAGCATGATTCAGTCCCCCCTGGAGAACGGTAGCGTTTGACTGGTTACGTCACAGTAGGAATAACGTTACTCTACCTCGACAATGAGAATAAGTATCATTAATATTGTTTATACGGCGAATATCCGGGCAAATATTAAGTATAGGTAATATTTTAATATTGCCATCGTGCTGCAATAGCAGGGTATTTTCGTATGTCTGAAGTATGGGTCAGGGTTATTTTCTCGATATAGATGTTTTAAACATGGTTAGAACAATGCGGCAGTTGCATATTTTTCCAGCCAGGTTTGGTATCGGTATTGCCACCGGGAAAGATGCCTCAGGCATTGCGGAAAAGGAGGATCAATTGACCTATGATGAAGGATTGGCGCAGAGGGTTCGTGAATACCTCGATGGCGATGTGAACGTTTATGAAAGAAGAATGTTCGGTGGAATTGTTTTCATGGTAAACGGGAACATGGCCGTCGGCATCGCAGGCTCTGACCTGATGGTACGGGTAGGACCCAAATACTATGGCCATGCCTTGAAGCAGGCGCATGTTCGGGAAATGGACTTTACCGGTAAACCCATGAAAGGGTTTGTCTTTGTCAGCTGGCAAGCCATTGAATCTGACGACAGACTGCAATACTGGGTAGATCAAGGTTACCGCTTTGCCGGTTCGTTAGAGCCGAAATAGCCATTCCCGCCAGCCTGGTCTTCCGAAATATCCGCTGCGACAATATGTCGCGCGACATCGTGTCACATTTTCTCCACATCTTCAGGTCAATAGAATATCCCTGAAATAGCGACAGATTTCACGCAGTCACGCAAGCGAGGTATGCGCTGTCCTGTCGCCATTCCAGAGAGGGGAAAATGAATACCAATAATTACATGACCCTGTTTTCCGCAGCACTGATTGCGCTGGCTTCGCAATCATCAATGGCAGCGGAAGCGGTCAGGCTTGATGAAGTAACGGTTACCGGTGAACGGGAAGGAAAGGCGCGTGCTCAGGAGGCGCTAACAGTCAACGGTGTCGATGGTGAAACCATACGCGAGGTTTTGCCAACTCATCCTTCAGATATCATGAACCGGGTAGCGGGCGTACTGGTCAATATCACCCAGGGCGAGGGTCACATGGCAGCAATACGTCAACCGCTATCCACCAGCCCGGTTTATCTCTATCTTGAGGACGGCATTCCTGCCCGTTCCACCGGATTTTTCAATCATAATGCCCTGTATGAAACCAATATGCCGCAATCCGATGGTGTTGAGGTATTAAAGGGCCCGGGTACAGCGTTGTACGGGTCCGATGCATTGGGCGGCATTGTAAATGTGTTGACCAGGCCAGCTCCCGAGACTGCCGAGGCCGGTCTGATCATCGAAGGCGGCAGTTCTGGCTACAGTCGCGTCCTGGTTAACGGCGGTAACGGCGATGGCAGCAACGGCTACCGGGTCAATGCACACGTGGCATCCATAGATGGCTGGCGTGACAATACCGAATATGATCGCGGCAGTGTCAGTATGCGTATGGACAATACACTCGAGGGTGGGGATACGGTAAAGACCATCCTGGGCTACTCGAAAATTGACCAGCAGACTGCCGGTGCATCAGCGTTATCATTGACCGACTACAAAACCGATCCGACCATCAACTACACACCCATTTCCTATCGCAATGTAACCGCGTTGCGGTTGTCGACAAGCTGGGATCGGGAAGGTGCTGGAACCCTGACCAGCATTACTCCATACCTGCGTCATAACGTGATGGATATCCTGCCCAACTGGTCGCTGTCCTACGATCCTGCTGTCTATACGACGTTTAATGATTCGCTGGGATTGTTGGTGAAACACCGCGTCTATTTGCCCGACAAGGTGCGCTATATAATAGGTACAGATATTGATTACAGCCCGGGTGGTCGTGAGGAAACAGCCATTAGCCCGGTACGGGTTGGCAGTGTCTATGAGTCCTATGCGGAGGGGGCGTTGCTGTATGACTACAAAGTCAGCTTCGCGTCAGTTTCGCCTTATGTTCATGGCGAGATGATGCTTGGGCAGAACGGGTTGCTCAGCGCAGGGTTGCGTTATGACATGATGCAATATGAATACGATTCGGAACTGGCGCCGTTGGCTACGGGTAACCATCAGAGACCCGATGACACCACGGTGAAGTACCGTCATGCCAGCCCCAAGCTTGGCTACCTGTTTTCCATCAGCCCGAACCAGGAGCTGTTTGCCAGTTACCGCCACGGTTACCGTGCGCCATCTGAAGCGCAGCTGTTCCGGCAGGGATCCGCTGCCAACACGGTGGAACTGGAACCGGTGAAGCTGGACAGCTATGAGCTGGGATGGCGCTGGCGTCCGGGCAAGAAGGCGTCAACCGAATTGTCCTTGTACTCCATGACCAAGACCGATGACATTCTTGTCTTTAACAACCCGGTCTCCGGATTGACCGAAGTGGTAAATGCCGGCGAGACCTCGCACAAGGGTGCGGAGCTGACCGTAGTCCTGCCTGTAACAGAACAGGTTCAACTGGATACGGCCTGGTCCTACGCCGTACATACTTATGAAGACTGGGTGGTGCGGGCCGGTGCCGGAAATATTGATTACAGTGGCAACATTATGTCATCCGCCCCGAGAGTGATTGGTAATACAACACTGCGATATGGTCGGCGGGGACAGTTTAATGCCGAACTGCAATGGACTCATCTCGGCGAGTACTGGATGGATGATGCCAATACGCACAAGTATAACGGCCACGGTCTGCTGGGCATGATCATAAATATTCCACTGGCTGATCACTGGAGGTTCCGGTTGCGTGGCTATAACCTGGCAGATCGCCTGTATTCCGAACGGGCCAGCTATACCGCGTTCCGTGGCGAGGAGTTTGCTCCCGGCGCCCCCCGTTTGATCCATGCCAGCATAGCCTGGCAGTGGCAGGGGGCTAGCCCATGAGACCAGCGCTAGGTGCATTGATGTTTTGCCTGTTGTTGATATTGGCAGCAGGTGCCATGGCTGCTTCACAACATGATAGCCATGGTCGCGATATGCAAAAACGTGAGCGAATCTGGCAGAAAGTGCTGTCTCGACCAACGCTGGCGGTCACGATTGAGGCGGACCGACACGGAAAATTGTGGCGCGCACGAGTCAGTGAAGGCCGCATTTTCGTCAGCCAGTCAGCCAATGACGGCAAACAGTTTGGCGCGGAAGTCATTGTTAATCCGGATGCCGAGGCCATAGCCGCCAACGGCGAAAACCGCCCAAAGCTGGCGTTTGGCAGCAACAGCCAGGTATACGTGTCATGGACGCGACTGGGTAATGCCCCATTCAGTGGCGATATCCGCTTCAGTCGTTCCGCAGACGGTGGCAAGTCCTTCAGCAGGCCGGTCACGATCAATACCGATCACCAGGCAACGAGTCACCGCTTTGAAAGCATGCTTGTAGACAGTAATGGCCGGATCTGGCTGTTCTGGCTCGACAAGCGTGATCGTGTAAAAGCACGGTCGCGTGGTGAATCCTATGTCGGCGCGGCTGTGTACTACACCTGGTCAGATAACGGTGGTAATGATTTTGTCGACAACAGGAAATTGCAGGATCACTCATGTGAATGTTGTCGAATCGCGCTGGCGGTCACCCCGGATGCAGAGCCGGTGGTATTGTGGCGACACATTTTTGATGGCGGCATACGTGACCACGCGATCCAGTTTGTTGGCGGGGAGCCCCTTATGCACCGGCTGTCCCGTGATAACTGGCAGGTGAACGCCTGTCCGCATCATGGCCCGTCGATAGCCGCGGACAACAACCGGGTGCACGCGGTGTGGTATACCGGTGCCACCGACAAGGCCGGGATTTACTACGCCAGCGTGGAACGAAATGGTAACACGATCAATGTTTCTGCCCCGAGACAGGTAGGCAATACCCCGGCGCAAGCGGCGCATGCAGACATTGCGACTGCCAATGGTGCTGTTTATATAGTATGGAAAGAATTCCGGCTGGGCAGGAGTCATGCGCGTCTGCAGACATTCAGTGACAATCGCTGGTCAGCCGTGGAAACACTTGCCCATACCGGTGGCGCATCGGATTACCCGATGTTGACAGTTGTTGGCAGCAGGGTTTTGCTGACCTGGCAAACACAGCAGGATGGCCTGCTAGTGATCCCTGTTGTTTCGGCTGCATCCCGGTAATGTTGCACAGAAGTCTTGTCTTATTGCTGGTGGGTATGATGTGGTCGATGACCGCGTCAGCCGGTCCGCTGGAGTTTGTCTCCGGCACCATGCACAAGATTCGTGCGCACTATCACGGCAAGCCCTACGTGCTGGTCATATGGTCACTGGATTGCGCTTATTGTTTTGACGAGCTGCGTGAACTGGGTGACATGTTGAAGCGGCAACCGGCTTTGCCGCTGGTGCTGTTATCTGTTGATGATATATCCCTGGGGAATAATGCTGCTGAACTGCTGGCCAGGACAGGCCTGGCATCGTTGCCGGCCTATATGTTTGCCGATTCGTTTGTCGAGCGCCTGCGCTACGAAATCGATCCGTTATGGCACGGCGAGCTGCCGCGCAACTACCTGGTTTCTGCCAATGGCGAACGCACGGCTATCACCGGTCCACTAGGAGCTGACCGCCTGGTTCGCTGGTTGTCTGAACAGTCGGGTCATGAGAGGACTGCCTCGCCAAGGTAATTCGCCAGCATCACTGCTATAATCAGGCATCCCTGTCTGGAGTGCTGCTGTGCAAATCTGGGTTGATGCTGACGCCTGCCCGAAAATTATCCGGGAGATACTGTTTCGTGCTGCCGAGCGCACGCAAACGCCGTTGACCCTGGTGGCCAACCAGCTAATCCCGACCCCGCCATCTCGCGTCATCCGGGCCTTGCAGGTACCGGCCGGTTTCGATGTTGCTGATAATGAAATAGTGAAGCGCGTCTGTGCCGATGACCTGGTAATAACCAGTGATATACCCCTGGCATCGGAGGTTATTGAAAAGGGCGCAGCTGCGCTCAGTCCTCGCGGCGAGCGCTTTACCCCGGAAAACATCAAGTCCCGCCTGTCCATGCGCGACTTCATGGACAGCTTTCGCGCCAGCGGCATCAATACCGGCGGACCGGCGGCCATGAGCCAGGCGGACCGACAGAATTTCGCCAATTATCTTGACAGCTGGCTGGCCAAGTCACGCTAGCAGGCAGGAAATTTTTCTGTCATGCCATATACTTGTCGTATGTTGCGTACTGACCGCCGTTTGCCGGCAACAATAACCGGTTTTACCCTGATTGAGCTGATGGTGGTTCTGCTGGTCATGGCCATTCTTGCGGCTATGGCGATACCGATCAATTTGCCGTTGACCGGCCGCAAGCAGATTCATCATGCCTTGCAGATCCCGGAAGCCTACAAGGGTGCCATATACGCGTTTTACCGCAAGCATGGCCGGTTTCCCGGGACCAACGAAGAGCTGGATATACCCGGGCCGGATCAGTTGATCAGCACCACGGTCACCAGCATGACCCTGGAAAACGGGGCCATGCATGTGCAACTGGGTAACTCGGTGCTGAATGACCTGAAGGGAAAAATTATTACTATCCAGCCCTTGGTGGTGACCGGCAGTCCGCGCAGTCCCGTTGACTGGTCCTGCGCCTACATGGTGCCACCACCGGGTATGGAGAAGGTAGGAGAAAACCGGACTGACGTGGATCGACGTTTTGTGCCTTCCGGGTGTCGATAGGCCATTGCCGTGAACCGGAAGAATTTGCGAGATTGCCAGCTATTATATAGAACCTGACCGGGAGACAGGCGGTATGCATAACAAAAGGTTTGCGGGGAATTGCTTCATGAAGATCGGCTTGCCACTGTTGCTGGCGGTTATGCTTAACGCCTGCGTATTCACACCGGTAGTGGATGAACGGGTGGTGGATGGCTGCACGCTCAAGACCAAGCGCTGGACCATCAAGACCTGGTCCGCGGTAACCGAGCGCGATATCAAGGACCAGTGCCGGGGGGATGTCGCGAATGTATTGTGTGCCGTGGCTGCATTGGTAGGAACCGGCACGGCAGTGGTATCCGGCATCGTCTCGGGGTCGGTCTACCTGGTTGGCAACAGCGTGCATTGGCTGGAAGCGCAGGGAAAGTGTGATGATGGCCTGCTAAACCGTGCGCGAAAATCTTTCGCCGATCCGCTCGAAGACGACGGCGCCATTGCAATAAATAATGATGAGCAGCTCAAAATGATTATTCGTGAGAAGTCGCAAACAGGATCTATCAGTTTTTGATCGCCCGTGACTGGCGAGCTGATGAAGGGGGAGGTATGAGGGCTTATAGTCTGTTCCGGTATCGCGTGATGAACGTGATCGCGATGATTGTCCTGGCTGCGTTCTTGAGTGGCTGCCTGTTTGTGCCGGTATCCCAGGAACACCATAACCCTGGATGTGACCTGGTTACCAAGCGCTAGACTGTCGAGATCCGTGAAGACGGAGGGCTTATTGGTTGCGGTGGCCACGAGTGTATTGCGGTTCTGCTGGGAGTGGCTGCAGTTTCCGGCGTCGTTTCCGGTTCCATTGCCCTGGTCGGCAACACCCTGCATTGGCTTGAGACCCAGGGAAAGTGTGATGACGGCATGCTTAAGCGTGCCGCCGATTCCTTTGTCAGGCCACTTAAAGAAGAGGGTGGCGTGGTCATTGATAGCGAAGAGCAGTTGAAAGAAATAATAAAGGAAAAATCGCCAGATCAGGGCGCGACCGTATCTATCGAATAAACCCGGGAACCATCGTCCCTGCTTTGTGCCATATCATCGACCACGAAGCAGAACGACAATGAACCTTCCCGGCGCATTGGTGCTGGCCGTGCTGTTGCTGCCTGTCAGTGTGTCGGTGCGGAACAGCAAGTCGGCACCCTGGTGCTGAAATCGGGAACCGGGCGGGGCTTTGTCGAGCTGTATACATCGGAAGGCCGCAGCAGTTGCCCGCCGGCGGAACGATTCCTGAACGTGTTTACCCGGCACAAGGATCTGTGGCGAACCTGTATTCCGCTGGCGTTTCATGCTGACTCCCGGAACCACCTCGGCTGGAAAGATGGTCCGCCAGCCCGGCCTGCAACAAACGCCAACGGCGCTATGCGTGCCGACATCCAACCAGTTTTGTTTATACACCGGCCTTTGTTGTCAACGGGAAGTCTTGGCGACCCGGCCGTTTCAAAACTTCGCCGGCTCCCGGTTCCGCTAACCCGGGATCGCGGAATGTCTCTGTCAGTGGCAAGAAACTTTCTGCCCGTCTCGATGGCCGCCACCAGGCATCGTCTGGCTGTTGCCATGCCGGGTTTTGACCCGCAATCCAGGACAACCGTTGGCGAGAACCGGGACAGCCTGGTTCGCCACGATTTTGTTGGTTTGGGCTCGAAGTCGGCAAACGCTGATATCCCAAGCTGGTCGGAGACGTTGCCCGAGTCCGGCATCGCCAACCGGGCAAGTTGGTTTGCCGCGGTCGCGTGGGTGTCGCGTCCGAATGAGTTGTCGCCGATCCAGCCGATTGCGGGGTACCTGCCGTAAAAATGAGCATTTCCCCTGTTGTTTCTCTAGTAAATCTATATTGCTGTATCAAAGTTGTATAAGTATTTCCAAGTTTTTGGCAATCTGTACAATCTTTGTAAAACTATGTTATAAAGCAATTTAGAGTATTTCAGCGCGAATCGTCTTGGTATATTGTACAAGTACTGTACAAGTTCTGTCCAAGAGGTAAGTGTCATGAAGCACAAAGACGTAATTATTCGCGGCGGTATCGTTGTTTTTGCCTGGTTGTTGGCGGCCTGCGGTACGACAGCCAAATTGTCGGCCGGGATGGATCGGGGTGAAATCGTGCGTTGGCAGCAAAGCGCGGTAGAAGGAGACCTGAAGGTGACCATGCACTGGGTCATGCCGGTATTACCCGGACCGCACCCGACCCTGATCCTGAATCCCGGCAGGGGGCAAAACGCAGAGGATTTGCTTGGTGAAGCCGCTCGATTTGCCGGCAATGGCTACCTGGTTGTAGCGCTGGACTATGAGCGCAAGATCCACGGGCAGTTTACTACCACCATGTTCCCGTGGCGGCAGCAGGATGACGCCCGCCTGGTGCTGGCGTTGATAAAATCCAACCCGATGGTGGACAGGGATCGCATTGCTGCGGTCGGCTATTCGCTAGGCGGTGCCCACGCGTTGTTGATGGCGGCCAGCACATCCGGTGATATCAAGGCAGTGGTGACGTATTACCCGATGACGGATTTTCCGGCATGGCGCGACGAAAAGGAAAAGAGCTGGATCTGGCGCGTGGTGTTCAGTTTCGTGCGTGAGAGCTACAACTCTGAATCGGAGCAGCATAATGATGCTACGCACAATGCCTTGCTGGCGCGCTATTCGGCGATCAATTATGCTGATGTCATCCATTCACCGGTTTTGATAATTCATGGTGATGATGATGGTATTGCACCACTGGAATATTCGCGCAGGTTGCACAACCGGTTGCGCAGTAACGGCCGCAGTGCAAGTGACCTGCTGGTAGTTAATGGTGGCGACCATGCATTCAATTTCAAGCCATCAGGCAACACGGAAGAGTCCTGGCGCATTGCGCTTGGCTGGCTTGACCGGCACCTCGAGCCATCGGTCATGGCCATGAATTCGGTTGCAGACAAGTCGCGCAAATCATTTTAACGGAGTATTGAAAGTGAGCCAGGAACTGTTTCCCATCCGCACCGTGTCAGAGCTGACCGGGGTCAACTCGGTTACCTTGCGGGCATGGGAGCGACGCTACGGCCTGATCAAGCCGGCACGAACAGAGTCCGGACATCGGCTGTACAGCGCGGCACATGTTGAACGTATTTTCGAAGTCCTCGCCTTGCTCGAGAAGGGTGTGTCCATCAGCCAGGTGAAACAGAGTTTCGACTCAAGGGAAGAAAAGCAGCAGGAGCTGGATGTGTTCGCCCGGACCCGGGACAAAATGTTTGACGCCGTGACCCGGTTCGATGATGCGACACTGGAGGCGGTTTATACCGGGGCGCTGTCCGAATTTCCTGTCGACATGATTACAGCGAACATTATTTTGCCATTGCTGGAACGCCTGGGTGAGCGCTGGCGTGAACAACCCGGTGGTATAGCTGAAGAGCATTTTTTCGGCTTTTATTTGCGCAACAAGCTGGGTGCCAGATTCCATCATCGCCAGTCACGCGCATCAGGCAAGATGCTGTTGATGAGTTGCCTGCCCGGAGAGCAGCATGATATTGGCCTGTTGCTATTTGCCCTGGCTGCCCATGAAACGGGATACCGGGTGACCGTGCTGGGTGCTGACCTGCCACTGACTGAGTTAGAGGCCGCCGCCAGGCGAATTCAGTGTGATGCGATAGTGGTGTCCGGTTCCGCAGGCCTGCCGGCCAGCGTCGTGGAGCAGTTGACGGAGTTGATCAGTCGCGTCCAGGTACCCTTGTTTGTCGGGGGTCGTTTTGCCGTAAGTCATCGCGATGCCATCACAGCAGCCGGCGCTGACGTGCTCGGAAATGACCTGGGTCGAGGACTGGCGATGCTGAGAAAACGGGTACCGCCTGAATAGAGTATGGCGGTACTTAAGCTTGCGCTGGCTCAAGAATCCACGCGCGCCAGCCAGATATAGTTTAGACTGGATATAACAACCCTAAAGGGCGATTTATGGGGCAGGAAATCGCGCACAGTCATTTCCGCAAGCACGACTTTATGGAGTTCGATCAGCGCCTGCGCAAGGAAACCGCGTTGCTCGGAGACGTTTTCCGTGATCGCGCGTTTGGCGAGACGCATCCGGTAGCCGGGTTTGAAGTGGAGGCGTGGCTGGTGGATCGGAATGGCCTGGCAATTCCTGATAACCCTCGTTTTCTTGATGCTGTGCACAGCGACCTGGTAACACCGGAACTGGCACGCTTCAATGTCGAGCTCAATGGCATGCCCCTGGCGCTGGCGGGCAAAGCCCTGTCCGAAATGCAAAACGAATTGGAATGTACCTGGACCCGTTGCCAGCAGGTGGCGTGGCAGGAACTGGACGGCTGCTTGCTGGCGATCGGCATATTGCCAACTGTGCGTGAGCAATCCCTGGTTTTGGAGAACATGTCCACCATGACCCGTTACCGGGCATTGAATGAGTCGGTGCGCCGCATGCGCAAGGGTGAACCGATCAAGCTGGAGATACAGGGCAGGGAACTGCTTCGCACCTGGCATGAAGATGTCATGCTGGAGTCGGCGGCAACATCGTACCAGCTGCACTTGCAGGTTCCGCAGAACCAGGCGCTGCGCGCCTATAACGCGGCCATTATCCTGTCGGCGCCAATGGTGGCCATCAGCGCCAATTCACCCTACCTGTTTGCCCATGACCTTTGGGATGAAACCCGTATCCCGGTGTTTGAACAGGCTGTTTCGGTAAATACGGAAGACTATGCGCCGCGACAACGGGTTACCTTCGGCAGCGGTTATGCGAATAACTCCCTGTTCGAATGTTTCGAGGAAAACCTGGCGGAATACCCGATCCTGCTGCCGGAACATCTTGGCGACAATACAGGGGAGTTCCGCCACCTGCGTCTGCACAATGGCACCGTATGGCGCTGGAACCGGCCGTTAATCGGTTTTGATCGCGAGGGCGTGCCGCACTTGCGCATTGAGCACCGGGTTATGGCGGCAGGCCCGACCATTGTCGATATGTTTGCCAATGCCGCGCTGTTTTATGGTCTTGCGCAGAGCTTTATGACCATGCCGGCACCGCCGGAATCACGCATACCGTTCAGTCATGCGCGCACCAATTTTTACCGCGCTGCCCGCGATGGTCTGGATTCACGCTTGCGCTGGTTTGATGGCCATGAAATTTCCGCACCGGAACTGTTACGGGCGCTGATTCCGCTGGCGCGCGAAGGTATGCACCAGCTGGACATGGACCATGCCGATATAGAGTTGTACCTTGGCATTATCGAAGACCGGCTGGCGACCGGGCAAAATGGCTGCGCCTGGCAACGTCAGTACGTCTCACGACACGGGCTCGATATGGCCGCCCTGACGCTGGCCTACATGGAGCGGCAAAAGCAGGGTAGTCCCGTACACGAATGGACGATTTAGCCGGATCTTGCAGAGTGAATTGCAATGTTGACTGTTTATGAAAACTTGCCGGATGGGTTACTCGCCTGTGAAGCGCACGAGCTTCACCAGGTGTTGCCCGGGCCAAGCCTGGTTCATCTTGACGGCCAGCGCCAACAACCGCTGTACGTGTCGGTATTGCTGCATGGTAACGAGGCAACCGGCTGGCAGGCGGTGCGCGAAGTACTGAAAAGGTATACAGACACGCAACTGCCGCGAGCGCTGAGTCTGTTCATTGGCAATGTCGAAGCAGCGGCACAGAACCAGCGCTTTCTTGATCACCAGATGGATTACAACCGCATCTGGAAAACGGTCGATATGGCAGACCAGACCGAAGAGCATAAAATGGCACAGCAGGTACTCAAGGCCATGGCCTTGCGTAACCCGTTTGCCGCCATCGATATTCATAATAATACCGGCATCAATCCACATTACGGCTGCGTCAACCGGCTGGATCACCGGTTCTTGCACCTGGCAACACTGTTCAGTCGTACGGTAGTGTATTTCACGCAACCGGACACAGTGCATTCCCTGGCGTTTGCACCCTTGTGTCCCTCGGTGACCGTGGAGTGCGGCCAGGCCGGGCAGGCGCACGGTACCGAGCATGCGCGTGATTTTATTGATGCCTGCCTGCGCCTGTCGACAATACCGGATCACCCGGTGGCACAGCATGACATCGACCTGTTTCATACGGTCGCCATTGCCACGATCCCGGCCGGCATCAGTATTGGTTTTGGTGATGAAGAAAAGCCGTGCGATGTGCGATTTGTTCGCGACCTGGATCACCTGAATTTTCGTGAACTGCAGCGCGACACCCGTATCGGTTCGGTTGCCGAGGGCGTAAGTCATTGCGTTGCCGTACACGATGCCAATGGCCATGATGTGACCAATCGCTATTTTGACTGCAGTGATGGCGAGCTCAGGATTGTTACGCCGGTCATGCCGTCCATGCTGACAGTGAAGGAGAAAGCCATAAGGCAGGATTGTTTGTGTTATCTTATGGAGCGACATCCTGTAGTTAATGGAGTCTATTCCGGGTAGTGCGCTGCTGTTGCCGGCTGTTATGTGATTCGGCCGGCCTGTAGCAGCAGAATATTATCAGTGTATGTGAAGGCTATAACGCGCGCTGACAGGAACATCGGGTGTATCAGTACTTTTAAATAACTATTCTTGCATAGAGGTCAGTATGAAGAAGGTCCTGCCGGTAGTGTTTTTCATGGTGTTCGGTACTGCAACTTTTGCAGCCGAAAAAGACAGGGATGATTACGAGGTAGCAGTTCAGGATGGGCAGATACATGCCTTGACCGAATCGCTTGATACCAGGGTAAGATTCTCCTACAAGCTGTTGGAGTCGCTTGAGAAGTCCAAGGGCAAGGATGTCAACGCAGCAAGAGCCGCACTGATTGACAATATCAACAGCAGCCTGTTCACCCTGGGGAATATTATTCAGGACATCGAGGAGAAACGTGCCATATCCGATAAACTGATTCCGTATCTGAAAAAGGAAAATGAACGTGGAGACCGTGCATTCGAAAAGATTCTCGGAAAAGAGAAACACAGGGATATGCATAACAAGGTTGTCACCAGGCAGAAGAAGTTCTGGAGCGATCTGAAAGCGGCGCGGGAAAAGAATCGCTGGAACGAAGCATATCTTGACGCCAAGACCAGGGAAGTGATGGAACCCCGGGTCACCGTGGCGCTGGAGGTGCTGGAAAAATATGGCAATATATTCAGGGTTGAGTGAGTTCCACCAGGGAAAATACAACAACAGGGCAATTAACAAGAGGATTTATGGACGGAGAAGTCATCATTCATAGCGGCGGGTATTTTGTCGGCTGGGGCACGCTGGCGCTGATCAACGCCGTGCTGGCACAAGGCAAGAACCGCAGTGGTCTTGTATGGTTCCTGGTATCGTTGTTCATCGGCCCCTTTGCCACGTTGATTCTTGCGCTGCTGGACAAGGCTGAGCCGGACAGGAGCTAGATTAAATGCAAACCGGTTCTCGCCACTGTATTACAAAGACATAACATAAACGGAGGAGATGCATGGGTAAAAAATCCAGACAACAGAATTCAATAGCTGGAATCGTACTGATGGTGGTTGGCGGTGGCCTTGCGTTTCTGGGTTACCAGAAATCCGGCGGTCTGCGCTCGCAATTATCCAGCGCCTTTACCGGCTCGCCCACTGACAAGGTCATGGCACTGTACATTGCCGGCGCCGCGTGTTTCGCCGTGGGTATATACCTGTTTGCACGCAAATAAACCGAACCGGGTCACAAGAGTTGGAACGCCAGGTCGGGCAACCAAAGGAGGGGCAGGATGCTGAAGAAAGCCAAGCGCAGGACCGCCAAAAAACCACTGTTGACTGCATCGGGCAAGAAGCAGCCAAAAGCCAGGAAAAAGGCTGCAAAAAAGACAGCCAAAACCTTGGGCAAAAAAACAGCGGGAGGCAAAACCGGATTTATCCTGGCCGAGAATGGCTTGCTTGTTCCGACCAGTACCGCCGCGCCGGTACCGGCCAGCAAGTTGCGGGAAGGCTTCAAAAAAGCCAGCAAGGAGATCGACGCCATTGTTGAAGAAATCACCGGTAGCATGACTCATGATTTCAGTATCAGCGAGATTGAGTTATCAGCCAGCTTCAGTGCCGACGGCAAGTTCCTGGGTATCGGTGTCGGCGGCGCGGCGACGATTCGGATAAAAATCAAACCATCCGCGTAAACAAACGCTCACAGTTCAATTATTTAATTAATACTCTTTTGATGGATGACTCGTTGGAAAGAATGCAAGGAAAGGCTGTATTTCATCCCGCAAATCTCGATCGCGATCTTGAGTTATGCGTGGAATTCAGGCGCGACTCGTTTCGCTCCAGTTTCCCGGGGTCGGACCAGTGGCAGCAATACTGGAACGAGCAGGACTACAGGCAGTTTATCGTCAGTCATGCGGAGCGTTTCCCCGATGGTCTGCTGCACCTTTGGCAGGAGCAGAAAATCATTGGCCAGCTGGAATTTGCCTATATCGGCGACAATGGTCATGTGAACCTGTTTTACCTGCTGCCGGAATACCGGGGCAAGGGTTACGGCGATTTATTGCATGACAGGGCGGTTACCGTGTTACGCGAGAAAGGTTGTACCACGGCCAGCCTGCGCGTAGCACCGTCCAATGCGCGCGCCATTGGTTTTTACAAAAAATATGGCTGGCAGAATCAGGGCATCGATCAGCACTATGATTTTGTGCACATGTTCATATTGAACTTGTAGTCTATCGAACGCGACTGGAGCGGATATGAAGCCATTTCTGAATATCGATGAACTTGATGATTTCGAGACGCACGAAAGAGACGGCTTTGCCGAGAGGTGCGCGAGTATTGGCGACAAGATCGGTTCCGTGAAGCTGGGTTACAGTATCAGCATTGTTCCGCCGGGCAAGAAAGTCTGCCCGTTTCACAATCATCGCATTAACGAGGAAATGTTCCTGGTACTGGAAGGTGAGGGCACCTTGCGATTCGGTGACAAGGAGTACGCCATCAGGAAACACGATATTATTGCCTGTCCTCCGGGTGGGCGGGATGTGGCGCACCAGATAATCAATACCAGTAACAGCGATATCAGGTATTTGTGTCTAAGTACCAATGAACCTCATGATATTTGTGAGTACCCGGATTCCAACAAGATGTTGGCGATGACGGGAAAGCCGGGTAATCGTGACTTTAGTCATATATGCGATATGAGCCAGCAAGCAGATTATTTTGATGGTGAATCCTGAACGATGAAAGTGATTGTGACCAGGGCACACCGGTCCAGTTACCCGGAGCCAGTTTCATTTGCAGAAGGTGACAGGATCAGGGTTGGGCGTGAGGACACGGAATTCCCGGGCTGGGTGTGGATTACTGACAGCACGGACCGAGAAGGCTGGGCACCACTGGATTACTTGCAAATCAATAATACCGATGGCGAAGCCATCGCATTGGCGAACTACGATGCCACCGAGTTGAATACGGTTGAGGGTGAAGAATTGCATGTGCACCAGGAATTGAATCAGTGGTATCGGGCGGAGAATGCCCGCGGCGGTTGTGGCTGGGTGCCGGTGAACACAACAGTACCCAGGCAAGACAAGTAGATTATTCTGAGGATTGCCGCTCACGCTGTGGAGCAAAAGATGATTGGTGAAATCAACCATAACAAGGTGGAAAACCTGTTGCGCGAAGCGGCGGCTGAAGAAATCATGCCGCGCTGGAAGAATCTGCGTGATCATGAGGTAGAGCAAAAGGCGCAAAATGATGTGGTCACCGCCGCGGATCATGGCTGTGAAAAGTTCCTGGCTGCGCGGTTGCCGGATGTATTGCCGGGTTCAGTGGTGATTGGCGAGGAGAGTGTACACGCCAACCCGGACCTGGTGCATATATTGAGAACCGACATGCCGGTGTGGGTGGTGGACCCGCTCGACGGCACGCGGAACTTTGTTGCTGGTAAACCAACGTTTGCCATCATGTTGTGCCTGATGCATGAGGGTGAAACCCGTGGCGCCTGGATTTATCAACCGGTTGCCGATGTGCTGGTGTCGGCGGAATCGGCAAGTGGCTGTTATCTTGGTGACAAGCGATTGCAGATAAGTGACGCGATGTTGCCCCTTGATGAAATGGAAGGCGCGTTACTGACCGGGTTCCTGCCCGATGATTTGCGACCGGCTGCCGAGTCCGGCGCGGCCAGCCTCAAGGCTACTCACCGGTCGTTCTGTGCCGGTCATGATTATACCGCCATGGTGATGGGTCAGCTTCAGTTCCTGTTTTATTACCGAACGCTCATTTGGGATCACGCGCCGGGTGCCTTGATGGTGCAGGAAGCCGGTGGCATTGCTGCGCACTTTGATGGCTTGCCTTATCGGCCTGTTGATGAGCGCAAAGGCCTGTTATGCACAAGTAACCGGGAGAACTGGATGCAATTGCAGCAATTACTGGTGCCGTCGGTGAAACTGGTCAATGCTTAATAAAGGGCGGATAAAAACATGACAGTGCTGGTGCCGATGGAACAACATGAATTCGAGGACTTTCGCCGGAGTTCCGTTAACCAGTTCGCCCGGTCCAGCATCAAAGCGGGGCTGTGCGATGATGACGATGCGCTATCGTTTGCCGAAAACCAGTTTTCACGATTGCTGCCTAATGGCATCGATACGCCCGGGCATTATATCAGCAACATTGTCTGCCCGGATAATGGAGATGCTGTCGGCGTGATGTGGTTTGCCGTAGAACCCCAGGGCAGGAACGGCTGCGCCTATGTATACGATATTTCGGTATCGGAAAAGCATCGTCGACAGGGCTATGCGCAACAGGCGTTTGCGGAGATGGAGTCTATTGTTCGCACACTCGGCATGAACAGGATTGATCTGCATGTGTTTGCCTGGAACGCGGGAGCCATCGAGCTGTATAAAAAGATGGGCTTTGAAGTTACCGGTATGAATATGACCCGAAGACTGGACAAGCCATAGTTGGCAGCCGGGGAAGGTGTTGCGCGTCGGCGCGGGGTAGTTACCTATCCGGCAGGCAAATAGATTGCGCCCTGGTCAGTATTCAGCTGTTCGAATTTGCAGCCATAAAGTCTTGCCAGTGTTTCCGTGTCCAGGCAACCAGGTAACGTACCGGTTTCAATATGTCCATTCTCGAATATCATCAGTGCATGACTGCAATAGCGCAATGCCAGGTTGATATCGTGCAGAATAAACAGGTTCAGGTGCCCCGGCGTTTTTGCCCGCGTAGCGAAGCGTTCCAGCACCGAAACCTGGTGGCGAAGGTCCAGGTCATTGGTGGCTTCATCAAGCATGCAGATGGGCGCATCCTGTGCCAGCAAGGTGGCGATGTCGGCGCGCCGTCTTTCACCGCCTGACAGGCTGGTAATGTCGCGATCAACCATGTGATCAAGTGCCATGTGCCTGATCGCATCCATGGCCAGTTGCCGGTCAGTATCGGACTCCATTGGCAGGAACCGTTGCCAGCCATGATCCGGTGCATGGGGATGGCGACCGGCCAGCGCAGTTTCCAGCACGGTTGCCGGAAAGATTTCCATGTCCTGGAACAGTACGCCGATGTTGCGAGCGCGTTGTTTTGGCGCATAACTCGACAGCCGCACATCGTTGAGCAATACATCGCCGGCATCGGCCGGGCGCAACCCGGCCAGCGTGTGCAACAACCGGGTTTTGCCGCTGCCATTGGCGCCCAGGATGGCCCAGTTCTGGCCGGCTTCAAATTCAACGTTCAGGTTATCGCACAGGCAACGACTGTTGTTGCCATGAGCATAAAGCGCCAGGTTGCGGGCTGCCAGTTTCATGATCGGTTGCCCGGCTTGCGACTCATCAAGTAGAGAAACACCGGCACACCGATCAACGCGGTAATCACACCTACCGGCAATTGCACAGGCGCAACCACGGTGCGTGACAGTGTATCGGCGAGCACCAGGAAACTGCCGCCAAGCAATACCGATTGCGGCAACAGGATGCGATGATCGGTGCTGCCGACAAGTCTCAACATGTGCGGAATAATCAAGCCAACAAAGCCGATACTGCCGGCAACGGTAATGGCGCTGGCAGTGAGTAGCGATGCCAGCACATAGACCTGCATGCGCAGGCGCACCGGGTTTTCACCGAGTGCCGCCGCTGCCAGTTCACCGCGCGCCAGTCGATTCAGTGAGCCACCCAGTGGCCAGCTCAATATGAAACCTGTGGCCAATATAACCAGTGCGAGGTAGGGCTGGCTGCTTCCGGCGAGGTCACCCATGAGCCAGAACAACATGCCGTGCAGGTTGTGGCCGGGTGCGACGGCGAGAATAAAACTGATTACCGCGCCCCAGCCGGCGGCAACGATCACGCCGGTGAGCAACAACCGTGTGGGCGTCCAGCTTTGTTGTCGATGCAACAGTCCGAATACCAGGAACATGGACAACAAGGCGCCGCCAAACGCCAGTGAATGCAACACCAGTCCGGCCACGCCGGCGAGCATGCCCAGCAAGGTGGCCACGGCGGCGCCGCCGGATATACCTAATATATATGGGTCGGCAAGCGGGTTGCGCAGCAGTACCTGCAGCAATGCGCCGGACAGTGCCAGCAGGCCACCGACGGCAAATGCCGACAGTGCCCGCGGCAGGCGCAAGTCATAGATAATGGCATCATGCGCGGTGGCGGCCGTAATACTGTGCCAGATGCCGGTCCAGCCAATGTCGACACTGCCCATTCGCAAGGCCAGCAACAGCACAACCGGTATGGCTGCCAGCAGGACCAGGGTAATGGCAAGGCTGCGGCGCGTAATCATGACCGAACTATTCGCCCTGCGGGTGCAGTTGCAGGATCGGCCAGCCAGCCGCTTCGGCGTGGCTGCGCAAGGTGGCATCGGGATTGACGGCTACCGGGTGGCTGACTTCCTTGAGCAAGGGCAGATCGTTATGTGAGTCACTGTAAAACCAACTGCCATCCAGCGTAGCGTCGTGTTCATCCAGCCAGGCATGCAAGCGTTCAACCTTGCCGTGCTGAAAACACGGAATGCCGCTGACCCGGCCGGTGTAGCGTCCATCCTGCTGTTCCGGCTCGGTGGCCAGCAGGTATTCAATACCCAACTCACGGGCAATGGGTTCGGTGACAAAGCGGTTGGTGGCGGTAATGATCATCAAGGTGTCACCTTGTTGCCGGTGGCGATTAACCAGCGCCCTCGCATCATCAGTAATCATGGGCAGGATGTCGTCAGTCATAAACTGTGCATGCAAAACATTCAATCGCTCCGGCGCCAGCTCCGAAAGTGGCTTCAGGGCAAAAGCCAGGAACTCCATGATATCCAGTGTGCCGTCTTTGTATTGTTCATAGTAGCGCTGGTTTTCACGGGCATAATAGTCGCCGTCAACGATGTTATTGCTCACAAGAAACTGCCCCCAGGCGACGTCGCTGTCTCCTGCCAGCAGGGTGTTGTCCAGATCAAAAATTGCCAAAGCCAAAGTCGGTTCTCCATTGATCGCAAAAGCTGCACAAGCATAGTGGGCTTTGGCGGATTAGGCAAAAAGCCCTGCCGGACAAAGTCGTCGCACGTTGCAGCCGGGTACGTATCATGAAAAAATTGCGTGAAACTAATGAGTTGTGGTCGAGTGCGACGAATATGGCAGTAATTGACCGGAAGGGATACCGACCGAACGTGGGTATTGTCCTTTGTAATAGCGCCCGCGAGGTTTTCTGGGCGTGTCGAATCGGGCGTACGGGTTGGCAGTTTCCCCAGGGCGGTATCGACGAAAACGAAGACCCGGAGCAGGCCATGTACCGGGAACTGTACGAAGAGATCGGGCTGCAGCCTGATCACATTGAAATCATTGGCCGCACTCGTGACTGGCTGTACTATGATCTGCCGGAACAATTCCTGCGTCGGCCGCGTTCTGGCAGGCAGGGAAAGCCGCGCCCGGGTCGGCAACATGATCCGCGTTTTCGGGGTCAGAAACAGGTGTGGTTCCTGTTGAAGCTGGTTTGCGAGGAAACCGAGGTCTGCCTGTCGCGCAGCAAGAAGCCGGAGTTCGAAGATTGGCAGTGGGTTCACTACTGGCAACCGGTAGAGCAGGTGATCGAATTCAAACGCGATGTGTATCACAGGGCGCTGGAGGAACTGGAGCCCTTTCTTGAGCATATATAAATGATAAATCACTTCTGCGGGCTGGGCAGGGTTGCCCGCATTCTGGCAATCGCGCTGATGCCTGTTTTGCTGGCAGGGTTGAACGCTTGCTCGGATTCCAACAAGGGTAAAACCCGCGCCGATGGCAAGCCGCACCTGGTCGAGGTGTCGGCGGCCCGGTTTGAGCGTCTTGGTCAGACGGCGGAGCGCACCGGCAGCCTTCGCGCCCTGCAAAGTGCCAAACTGTTTAACCAGGAAGAAGGGCGGGTTACCGAAGTCCGCGTCCGCGAAGGCGACGTGGTCCAGCGCAACGACATCCTGGCGACTCTCGATGACCGGCTGCTCAGCGCCGAGTACAACAAGGCCGACGCCGGCCTGCGCCAGGCACGGCAGGACCTCCATCGACTGGAGCAGCTCAAGGAGAAACAGCTGGTTTCGGAAGAGGCGTTGAGCCGGGCACGAACCGCTTTCGATGTCGCATCAGCCGAGTACAAGGTGCTGAAAACACGGCTTGACTACACCCGGGTACGTGCGCCGTTTGACGGTACCATAGCCCAGAGGCTGGTGGAGCCGGGTGATGTGGCGCCCAAGCATACGCACATGCTGACACTGGTTGATCCTTCATTGTTGATCACCGATGTGCCGGTATCCGAGCTGGAGCTGCCCTCGGTCAGCGTTGGCGGGAACGCCTTTGTCAGTATTGATGCGCTGGGCAAGCAGTCGTTCAAAGGCAAGGTGCTGCGTATCCATCCCACGATTGACCCGGCAACACGTCTTGGTCGTATTGAGGTGGCGCTGGACCCGGTTCCGCAAGGTGCGCGTGCCGGACAGTTTTGTCGCGTCAGTCTTGAAACCAGCGCCGAGCAGCGCTTGCTGGTGCCGTTCGCAGCTTTGCGTCGGGACCAGGATGGAGAATTCATTTATGTTGTCGGCAAGGACAGCAAGATTCAGAAGCGTATGGTCATAAGCGGCGTTCGCATGACTGACAAGGTGGAAGTTCGCAGCGGCCTTCAGCCGGGTGACCAGGCGGTAACACGCGGGTTCCTCGGCCTGGATGAAGGCAAGACAGTCAAGGTAGTAGGACAGGCAAGCACGGCGGACACGGAAAAGGCGCCGCAACAGCAAAACGAAAACAAGACACCGGAAGGGAAGTCGTCCAAACCCGAACAAGGCAAACTCGACAAACATGCGTAAAGGCGGACTGGCCAGCTGGTCAATTCATCACCCGGTAAGCACCGTGATGCTTACGCTCACCGCCATTGTTCTTGGCGCGTTTTCGCTCGGACAGCTTTCTACTGACCTGTTGCCCAAGCTGGTGTACCCGCAAATCGGTGTTCGTATCAATGATCCCGGTGTGTCCGCGCGTATCATGGAAGACCGGGTAACGCGACAACTGGAAGAGCAGCTCTCTATTGTTGAAGATGCCATTGGTGTTGAAACCCAGACTGGCGAAGGCAGCGTCTGGTTGAGCCTGCATTTTGAGTATGGCAAGGATGTCGATGTTGCCTTGCGCGACGCCAGCACCCGGCTTGATCGTGCACGCCGGTTCCTGCCCGATACCATAGACCCGCCGGTAATATTCAAGTACGACCCGTCACAAATTCCGGTTCTGGAATTTGTTGTCAGTTCATCCTTGCGTGACACGGTACAGCTGCGCAGCTGGGCCGATTACGATTTTGGTCGCCGCTTTATTAACCTGCCTGGTGTTGCCGCGGCAGAGATCGGTGGCGGGCTGGAGCGCGAAATCCACGTGATGCCGGACCAGCGTCGGTTGGCCGGTCTTGGTTTGTCTATCGAGCATGTCATTAACGCCATCCGTGAAGGCAATCGTGATGAGCCGTCCGGACGCCTGTTGATGTCGCGGCAGGAGTTTGGCAGCCGTACCTCGGGGCGCCTCAGCAGTATCGAGGCCATTGCCGCGCTGCCCTTGCGCATTGCTGATGGCCAGAGCATACCGCTGTCAGAAGTGGCGCAGGTTGTCGATACCCACCAGGATGAGCGCTTGCGGGTTCGCTATAACGGTCAGCCCGGAATCAAGATGTCGATCCAGAAGCAGCCGGAAGCCAATACCATTGACGTGGCGCAACTGGTGAAGTCACGCATGGCCTGGATGGATGCCAACGGCATGATCCCGGAAGATATACAGGTGCATACGGTTACGGATCAGTCATTGTATGTACAACGTGCGTTGAGCAATGCCGTCATGGCCGCGTTAAGCGGTGCCGTGCTGGCCATGATTGTTGTCTATCTTTTCCTTGGTAATATTCGCGGTACCCTGATTATCGGCAGCGCCATTCCGATTTCCATCATGCTGACTTTTGTGCTGATGTCACTGGGCGGCCTTACTTTTAATATTATGACGCTTGGTGGCCTGGCGCTGGGTGTCGGTATGCTGATCGACAATACCATAGTCATGCTGGAGAACATTGCCCGGCACAAGAAAGAAAAACATATTGATACGGAAAATGTTGCCAGCCCCAGGTCAGCGGACCTTGAGCGTGCACGCGAGGTGTCTACCGAGGCAGCATCTGAAGTAAACAGCGCCATTGTTGCCGCGACAACCACCAATCTTGCCGCGGTCCTGCCGTTCCTGTTTGTCGGCGGCCTTGTCGGGCTATTGTTCAAGGAGCTGATTTTCACTATCTCTGCCGCTATCGTTGGGTCGCTGGTGGTGGCATTGACCCTGGTACCCAGTCTCGCTGCACGCATGCGCAATTACGAAGGCAATGTTCTGTACCGCAAGGTGGATTCAATGGTGGCTCGCACCGCGACGGTTTATAGCGGGTTTATCAGGAAGTGCCTGGACTGGCCGGTCCGGATATTGCTGGGCTCCTCGGTGTTGTTGTTTGTTATTTTGCTGTTCATGTTTAACCCGAACAAGCAGGATTTTCTGCCCAGCATGGATGATGGCAACATTGTAATTGACGTTACCCTTGATACCGGTATTGCGTTTGAAGAAATGGATCGGCGCACCCGCGAGCTCGAAGACCTGGTGCACAAGCAAGGCGATGTTGAGGGTGTCTTTACCCTGGCCGGTGGCCGGATTTTTGGTCGCAGCGAACGTTATATCAGCAACAGTTCGACATTGAACGTGCAGCTGGTTCCGCTGGCCCAGCGTGATATCAGCGCCGAAGACTGGATCAAGAAATTCCAGGGCGCGGTGGCCAAGGCGCAACTGGCCGGTGTGCGCCTGCGTCCGCAAGTGCGCGGTGTTCGCGGCCTGCGTACGTCGAGCCGTGGCGAAGACGACGTCAGTGTCCGGGTTGAAGGGCCGGACCTGGACACGTTGACGAGCATTGGCGACCAGTTGATCAAGCTGCTTGATGGTGTTGCCGGAACCCGTAACGTCAGGCACTCGGCGGAAGACCGGCTGCAGGAGTTTGCCATCAATATTGATCGTAACCGCGCTGTTGAACTGGATATCGATGTAGCCGATGTAGCGCGCGCACTGCAGGTGGCGCTTGAAGGTCTGGTGATCAGCGAATACCTTGAGGGTGATCGCAGCTACGATATTCGCGTGCGCTTGCCACGTGCCGAGATCAACAGCCCGGATTCGGTCGGCAATATCCTGTTGTTCGGTGAAACGGGCAAGCGCCCGGCCATCTACCTGCGCGACGTGGCCCGCGCCGAACTGGTACCGGTGCCATCATCTATCAAGCGCGAGAACCAGGTGCGTATTGTAGAAGTCAGTGCTTCGCTGACCAAGGACCGGCCGTTGGGCGAGGTAATGGCCGAGGTTGAGAAACGGGTTTCAGGCTATACCGTGCCTGCAGGTTATTCGCTTTATTTCAGTGGCTCTGACCAGACGCTGAAACAGGGCAAGTCCATGGCCTACATTCTCCTTGGCCTGGCACTGTTCCTGGTATTCGTGGTCATGGCGGTGCAGTATGAATCGCTGCGCAATCCTGCCGTAATCCTGGTTTGTGCGCCGTATTCACTGGTAGGCGTATTTTTTGCACTGTTTATTACCCGAACCGACCTATCGATGCCGGTATGGCTCGGCATTATCATGCTTGTCGGTATAGTCGTGAACAATGCCATCGTGCTGGTGGAATACATTGAGATGTCGCGCCAGAAGGGGCTTGCCACAATCGAGGCTATTGTCATGGCCGGGCGCTTGCGTTTGCGACCAATCCTGATGACGACGCTGACCACGGTTGTTGGCATGTTGCCGCTGGCAATTGGTATTGGCGAGGGCGCCGAAATGCTCAGGCCGTTGGCGATTTCAATAGTAGGCGGTTTGTCATTTTCGGTCCTGGTAACGCTGGTGCTGGTTCCGGTGACCTACCTGTTAACCCATGGGCGTCATGATCAGTCCACACAAGTTACACGGCTGTCGACGGTAGCTTGAGGCTTAACTTGTATCGGACTATTGATTCACCGTGATCCTTCCAGTATAAAACACGTATATGAAATATTACTTTAGTCGTATGCGCGGCCATTCACGGCCATCACCGCGTAAACCGCTGACCAAGATCGCCTGGTCCTGGCTTGCCGCTTTTGTCGGTATCTACCTGGTCTCGTATATCAGCCAGGCATTGAGCACCAGTACAACTGACAACATGTTCCTGATCGGGTCTTTTGGCGCATCCGCTGTATTGTTGTACGGCACGCCTCAAGCCGAGTACGCGCAGCCGCGTAACCTGATTGGCGGCCACCTGTTATCGGCGCTGATTGGAATAACGATATACAAACTGGTGCCGCAGGACGTCATGCTTGCCAGTGCATTGGCGGTATCGCTCGCCATTGTTGTGATGCACTTTACCGTTACCCTGCATCCGCCCGGCGGCGCGACTGCGTTGATTGCAGTCATCGGCAGCGACCAGGTTCATTCGCTCGGATACTTGTTTGTATTGTTCCCGGTGCTGCTTGGCGCGGCAGTGTTGCTGGTCGTTGCCTTGCTGGTCAATAACCTGTCCGCCAATCCCAAGCGGCACTACCCGACATTCTGGTGGTAGAGCAGGCTGGAGATATTCCAGTCAGACGACAGTCTGACTATATCCTTTCAATGCCGGGTTCCCGGTTACATATCCGATAAAATCGGCCACTGGTCAGCCGCTTTTCCACGTCTTGCACGGTGCGTATATCGCATTCAAATGTTGGATTGCCCGGATCTTCGCGAAAATGCGGGGGTATTGCCGGGAAACTGAAGAATGGTGCCAAGTCTAGTGAGAATTTGACTCTTTCTAAATGCTGTCTATCTTTTAAAACTATGGAAATAATCCAGGTGAAGAGCACCCGCATCCAAAGCGGCAGGAGTCACCGAAAACAATAAGTATGACTGCTCGGTTAAGGGGTTTGAATTATGAGCAAGAAGTTTCGTCATTGGCAATTGGTTTCGCTGTTTTCGGTTTTAGTGGCTTCCGCCCTGCCGACCCAGGCTGCCGACTCCTACACCTTGTTCGAATCCGGGCAGGTCAGGCCGTTGACCATGTCGGAAAATGGCAAACTGTTGTTTGCTGCCAACACACCGGATAGTCGCGTCGAGATCTACCGTATTGCCGGTTCCGGCCTGCGCCATTGCGGATCGGTTACCACCGGGCTTGAACCGGTCGCCCTGGCATTGCGAAATGATCGTGAACTGTGGGTGGTCAACCACCTGTCAGACAGCGTCAGTGTTGTCGAAATCAATGCAGCCGCCTGCGATAACGGCAAGCATGACAACAACACCCCGGTTGCCAGGGTGGTGCGTACCTTGCTTGTCGGTGATGAGCCGCGAGATATCGTTTTTGCCGGGCCGGATCGCAGTCGTGCCTTTATTACCACGGCTCATCGCGGACAGAACAACAAGCGTGATCCCCAGTTAACCACACCCGGTGTTGGTCGTGCCGATGTCTGGGTGTTTGATGCCAACGGTGGTGATGACGAATTGACCGTGATTACCCTGTTTACCGACACGCCGCGCGCGCTGGCGGTATCGGCAGACGGCAAGAAAGTCTACGCGGCCGGTTTCTATACCGGTAACCAGACCACAACCGTACCGATGTCAGTTGTGGCCTATAATGGCGGGCTGCCGGCACCACTTACCAATTTTACCGGCGAATTGCAGCCACCAACCGGGCTGATTGTGCAATACACCGGTGATCAATGGCTCGACGAAATGGGCCGCAGCTGGAATGACTTTGTAAAATTCACGCTGCCTGATCGCGACGTGTTCGAGATTGATGCCATGGCCAACCCGCCGGCACCGGTTGCGGGTGGGTCCTGGTCCGGTGTTGGTACGGTATTGTTCAACATGGCCGTGAATCCGCAGAACGGCGCGATTTATGTCAGCAATACACAGGCCAATAACCATATTCGATTTGAAGGCCCGGGCATCTTTGCCAACAGCACTAACCGTGGCCAGATTGCCAAGAGCCATATTACCGTGCTGAAAGGTAACGACGTCATACCGCGCCATATCAACAAGCATATCAATTACGATCAGTGCTGCGACATGATTCCCAACGAGGAAAACAATCGCAGCCTGGCATTCCCGGTTGATATGACCGTCAGTTCCGATGGTCGCACCTTGTATGTGGCTGCCTACGGTTCCGCCAAGGTGGGTATTTTTGATACCCGCGCACTGGAGAACGACAGTTTTGTTCCTGATGATGGCAATCATGTTGAACTGAGTGGCGGCGGTCCGGCCGGCGTGGTGCTGGATGAACAGCGCAATCGCCTGTACGTGCTGACCCGGTTCAATAACTCGGTATCCGTGGTCGATCTCAAGAAGCGTCGCGAACTGACCAGTGTCGCCATGTATAACCCGGAACCTGAACATATCGTCAAGGGTCGCCGATTCCTCTACGATGCACGCTTTACCTCGAGTCACGGTGATTCCGCCTGCGCCAGCTGCCACATCTTTGGCGACATGGATTCGCTGGCCTGGGACCTGGGTAATCCGGATGCCACGACGATGCTGAACCCTAGCCCGTTGGTCGTTCATCCTGATGATGTCGGCATGAACCACATCTCGATTCATTTCCGTCCCATGAAAGGACCCATGACCACGCAGAGTTTTCGCGGCATGGCCAATCACGGCTCCATGCACTGGCGTGGTGACCGCAATGGCGGATTCCTGGAACCTAACCAGCAGCCCGACAGTGGTGTCTACAATGAAGCTGAAGCGTTCCGTCAGTTCAACCCGGCGTTCTTCGGCCTGGTAGGACGGTTCGCGCCATTGTCACCGGAAGATATGCAGGCGTTCACTGATTTTGCGCTCGAGATCATGTATCCGCCCAACCCGATCCGCAACCTGGATAACAGCCTGACTGCTGATCAGCAGGCTGGTCATGATTTCTTCTTTGGTGGCCTGTCCGATCCGTTTGCGGCCTGTAATGGCTGTCACGTGGTTGACCCGGATGGCAATGCCGAGTTTGGTGTCGACAAGCCTGGCTTCTATGGCGCCGATGGTCGCGCGACATTCGAACTGGGTCCGCAGATCATGAAAGTGCCGCACTTGCGCAACCTGTACCAGAAGGTGGGCATGTTTGGCATGGCGCGGTCACCGGACGGATTTATCCTGTCAGAGTCAGAAGATCCAGCTGTGCCCAATGCCCACACGGGTGAGCAGGTTCGTGGATTCGGTTTCTTCCATGATGGCAGTATCGACACGGTATTCCGGTTCCTGCGCACCATCGCGTTCCAGCATTCTGACGGTGGCCCGTTCCCGAACCCGGGTGGTTTTGACATAGGTCCGGCGGGTGATGACCAGCGGCGCCAGGTCGAGCAGTTTGTGATGGCGTTCCCGAGCAACCTGGCCCCGGTCGTCGGTCAGCAGGTGACTATAGCAGGCGGCAATGTTGCGGGGCTGTCGCGCCTGCAATTGCTGACGGCGCGTGCCGATGTCGGCGAGTGCGATCTTATTGCCAAGCGTCAGCGTGGCAACCGTGAGCAAGGCTATCTCTATACCGGCAATGCCAGTTTCCGTACTGATCGCAGTAACGAGGACAGTGTGCACCTGGTTCGCCTGGTCATGTCTGCCGGAAAAAACAACCCGGTTACCTTTACCTGCACGCCTCCTGGATCCGGTGTTCGCATGGGTATAGACCGAAATGAGGACGGTGTACTGGATGGTGACCGTCGCCATCGACATTAACTCGCCAGATCGTTGTAGTTGAAAAAGGCCGGTAATACCGGCCTTTTTCTTTGGTCGGCCCGGAATGTGAACGCCTCTCAATCGGAATACGGGATTTTTGGTTTATGTATTGAGCCGGGTCATGGCATTGACGGAAATTGTTGTTTTAACTGGGTGTTGACGAAATCTTTATGAAACCTTTATGAAAATTTAACCTGTTGGCGACCGGAAACAGATACGGTGCATGTAGACGAGGGAGGGGGTGTCATGAGAATACTCGCAGGATTGTTCTTGTTGCTGGCCGGGATTGCTGTTGCCGATGACCGGGTACAGGTGCACCCGGTAATCGATACCGAGCGCCTGGTAGACATCTATTGGCTTGCAGTGGACAAGGGTGAATTGAGGATCGGAGACAAGGCGTTGTCTCGAGTCATGATCAGGCCGGTGCAGGTCAATTACGCCTATCCGCTGGATGGTACGACGGCAACTGTTACCGTGAGATCGGTGATGCAAGTCCGGATGCTGTGCCCGATTACACGGGAATATTTCGTCGAGTCAGTGACGGCGCAGCTGAACGCAGACGGCAACATTGTCGATACCTGGTACGAAGTCAAACCCTGAGCGAATCTGTATCACCGGCAGTAAATCCCGGATCACATGTTCGGGCCGGGGCTGTTTTTTCGGTGCAGACTATTTATACTCCCCTTGTCTGAATACATCATTCGAAATGGAGGAGCGCTGTGAACAGGACAGTGTCGCGATTATCAGTTGTGTTGCTGGCGGTATTTCTGACCAGCTGCAGTGGTGGCATGGCATTGCGGGTCAAGTCCGGCAGCAGCATGCTGTATGGTTATGTTGACGGGGGTGAGCTTGGCCCGACGTTGAGCGCCAAGTTCCGCGTTGGTTCACCCACGGGAAGTACCATGCGCGGCCGTGGTACCGGCAAGGCCTTTTATATTCTTAACGCCATGCCCGATGACTACTATGTAGAAAGCATCAACCTCGGTGTACGCAGTGTCGATATCGACCGGATGAGAACGTCTGCCCAGGATCCAGGCAGACCCTGGGGCGTACGCATTCATCGTGCCGGGTTCCATTATATTGGTGCCATCGAAATGGTTGAAACCGGCGGCAAGCTTATCGCGCGACCCATCAAGGGGCCGGGGCGTTATGCGGTATTGGCCGAGATATACGACAAGCTGGAAAAAACTCCCTGGGGCGAGGAGATCGGCAAGGAGCTGGAGCGCCTGGAGAAATCCGGGTACTGATTGAGCGCGGCACATGCGGCCACGCAGTATAATGCCAAAAACAAAAAGCCCCGGTCGATGCCGGGGCTTTTTGTTGACAAGGCTGGAAATGGCTAGCGCATCTTGTGACGGAAGAAGTTCTTCATCGCCGGCATTTCGCCGGTTGCGGCTCCTGCTTCCATGGCGAATTTCTCGCCAAATCTCTGTACCAATCCCACCAGTCGGCGAGTCGGCGGCTTGGTCTTGCCGCTGCCACCACGACTGATCTGAATGCCAAAGCGACCTAACTGCTTGCTCTTGTCCTTTATTACAACCTGGCCATCGAGCACATCCTTGCCGCTGAAGCCCCAATATCCGGCGGCACCACCACGCAGGCGGAAGCTGGTAATTTCCACCTCGGCACGGGAAATCCCGGAATAGGTTTGCAACTGGCCTTCCAGTTCCTTTTTCAGACGATCCATCACCTCGTAGCGCTTGATGACATCAACCTTTTTTTCGTCAGCGCGAATTTCTTTCGACAGTGTGATTTTGAGTTTCTTGGTGGAAACGGACAAGTCATTCTTTCCGGCCTGCACATTCAGCGACAGCGCCAGCAACAGCGTTGCCAGCAGCGCACCCCATACATTCTTCATATTATCCTCCTGCATCCATCTATAGATTTGCTAGCCCCGGAAATACAGGCTAATTAACATTTATTATGGATGTTGGTTCCGGCCCAGTCCAGAGCAAAACCCTGTGGCTTCGTCATTATGTGGCCTGGGTCACAGATAGCCTGGCTACTGGTACTTTGGTATGAGCCGGGCCCGGAAATTGCAGTGCTTAAATGAGATTAGAGCAGTATGCGCTCGATACCGCCGGCCTTGAGCCTGTCGACAAATTTCTGCTGCCAGTGTTCACCGAGCAGCTTGCGTGCCAGCTCAACAACGATGTAATCAGTATCAATACCGGTATCGTCGGCATAACGTGACAGCCCCTGCTGGCAGGCCGGGCACGAGGTCAGCATTTTCACATTGCCGTTTTTGACGTTCTTGTGGCCGGTGAGTTGCTTGATACCCTTGTGCAATTCTTCACGTTTGCGATACCGCAACTGGTTGGCAATATCCGGGCGTGACAGCGAGAACGTGCCGGCCTCGGCGCAACAGCGCTCGGACAGCAGCACCGGCTGGCCCATCAGCGTCGTCGCAACCTGGGTCGGGTTGTATCGCTTCATCGGTGTATGGCAGGGATCGTGATACAGGTACTGCACACCCGCTTCAGGCTTCAGGCTGATTCCCTGTTCCATCAGGTATTCATGGATATCGAGCAGACGGCAGCCGGGGAAGATCTGCTCAAACTGGTACTTCTGCAACTGGTCCATGCAGGTACCGCAGGAAACAATCACCGTCTTGATATCAAGATAGTTGAGCGTATTGGCAACGCGATGAAACAGAACCTGGTTGTTCACCGATATCTGCTTGCCACGGGCGGCGTCACCACCGGCTGTTTGCGGGTAGCCGCAGCACAGGTAGCCCGGCGGCAACACGGTTTGTGTACCGGATTCATAAAGCATGGCCAGCGTTGCCAGGCCGACCTGGCTGAACAGGCGTTCCGAGCCGCAACCAGGGAAATAAAACACCGCATCGGTATCATCGGTCACCTTGGTCGCATCGCGCAGGATCGGCACAACCTTGTTGTCTTCGAGCCCAAGCGTTGCGCGCATTGTTGTCGATGGCAGCGCCGATGGCATCGGTTTCCTGACCAGGTTGACGATCTGCGTTGTTGTTTGCGGTTTGCCGGCAGTAGCCGCCGGTTGCATGCGCTTGCCTGACAGCCCGGCCATCCTCGCCAGTCGATAGGCCAGGCGCTGCGCACGATAACCCCACTGGATCATCAGCGTGTACATTATCCGTATGGTTGTCGGGTCGGTAATATTGAGATAGGCCATGGACAGCCGTGTCATCAGCGTCGTGCGCTTCTTGCCCTGTGCCCGCAAAATGGAACGCATACGAATGGAGACATCGCCGAAATCAATATTCACCGGGCACGGGCTCAGGCACTTGTGGCAGACGGTGCAGTGGTCGGCAACATCGTTCATTTCATCAAAGTGACGAATGGAAATACCGCGCCGGGTCTGTTCCTCGTACAGGAACGCCTCAACAATCAGGCCGCTGGCGAGTATCTTGTTGCGTGGTGAATACAGAAGATTGGCCCGCGGAATATGGGTGTTGCAGACACTCTTGCACTTGCCGCAACGCAGGCAGTCTTTCACCTGGTCATTAAGATCGCCCAGTTCGCTGGCTTCGAGTATCAACGCTTCCTGCTGTACCAGTCGCAACGATGGCGTATAGGCATTGTGCAGGCCGGAACCGGCAATGAGCTTGCCGGGATTGAATATATTGTCCGGGTCAGTCTGCTGCTTGTACTTGCTGAAACTTTCCACCACTTCCGGTTCCAGGAACTGCATCTTGGTAATGCCGATGCCGTGTTCACCGGAGATGACACCGCCCAGCGCACGCGCCAGCGCCATGATACGTTCGACCACCTTGTCGGCCTGGTGCAGCATGGCATAGTCATTGGAGTTGACCGGTATATTGGTATGCACGTTGCCGTCACCGGCATGCATGTGCGTGGCAATAAACAGCCGGCTGGATCGTATGCCGGCATGAATCGCGTCGAGCTTGTTGCGCACGCCTTCAAACTCGTGGCCGATAAAGATTTCCTTTAATGGCCGTTCAATGCTGCCGCGGTAGGAGACACGCAGCAGTCGTCGTTGCAGCAACGAGAACAGCGTTTCACCCGGTTGCAGCAACTCCGGCGCGATATTGCCCAGCAGCTCAGGATGGTTGTCGGCAGCATCATCGATATTGTCGATCAGCGTGGTCCAGTGTTGCTGGATGGTGCGCAACTGCTGTCGCGCCAGGTCTACCTTGGCCGCGAGTATGGATGTGCTTTCTTCGCTGGTGGTCAGCTCCCGTGACTGCCCGGCCACCAGCGGAAACAGTTCCGGCAAGTCGGTATCAAGGTATTGCAACACCGCCTCGATCATCCTGAGCTTGTTGTCTGTCGACAGCTCAATATTGAAGCGCTCGATACCGTCGTTGTAGTCCGCCAGACGATCCAGCGGAATCACCACGTCTTCATTGATCTTGAAGGCATTGGTATGGGCGGCAATGGCCGCCGTGCGGGCGCGGTCGAGCCAGAACTGGCGTCGTGCTTCCGGGCTGACAGCAACAAAACCTTCGGCATCGCGGGCATTGGCCATGCGCACCACGGTTGACGCCGCTTCGGCGACGACAGCGTCATCATCGCCGGCGATGTCCACCAGCAGCACCATCTTCGGTCGTTCCGGCCGCGTGGCCTTGGTGGAGTACCTGACTGCGCGCACGTAGCGTTCGTCCAGGTGTTCCATACCGGCGAGATGAACGCCATCAAGACCATCAAGATAGTCCTTGGTCTCGACTATGGCCGGTACTGCCCGGCGCAGGTCAGCGCCGAAGAACTCCAGGCACACGGTGCGAATGTGTTTCGGCATGCGATGCAGGATAAATACCGCTGATGTCACCAGGCCATCGCAGCCTTCCTTCTGGATGCCGGGCAGGCCGCCGAGGAACTTGTTGGTGACATCCTTGCCCAGGCCAAGCTTGCGCAACTGGTTGCCCGGGATGGCGAGGATCTCCGGTTCGCCAATCAGGGTGGTGCCATCAGCCTCGTAGCGACTGACGCGGAATTCCGCCTGCTTTTGTTCGTGAATCTTGCCGAGGTTGTGGTTCAGCCGTTCCACTTCCAGCCACTGGGCTTGCGGCGTCACCATGCGCCAGGACACCAGGTTGTCCAGGGTCGTGCCCCACAGCACCGCCTTCTTGCCACCGGCATTCATGGCGATATTGCCGCCTATGCACGACGCATCCTGGGAGGTGGGGTCGACCGCGAAGACATAACCGGCCGCTTCGGCGCGCTCGGCCACGCGCACGGTGACGACGCCGGCGCCGGTAGTCACGGTCGGGACTGGCTGGGCGACGCCGGGCAGGGTGCGCAGTTCCACCTGTCCGAGCTGGTCCAGCTTTTCGGTATTAATGACCACGGTGTCCGGTCGCAGTGGCACGGCACCGCCGGTATACCCGGTGCCACCTCCGCGGGGAATAATGCTCAGGCCCAGCCTGGCTGCTGTTGCCACCATGGCCCGGACCTCGGCCTCGGAATCCGGGTGCAGCACCGCCAGCGGCAACTCCACGCGCCAGTCCGAGGCGTCGGTGACGTGGGAAACCCGCGCCAGGCCGCTGAAATCTATATTGTCGCGCCGGGTCTGCCCGGCCAGCTGTTTGCGCAATTGCTGGCGCAGCTGCAACTGCCGCGGAAACCAGGCCTCGAAATCGGATACAGCCTTGCGCGCCGCCGCAGCCAGTTCCTGGGCCTGGGCATTGTCCGTGGCCCGGGCGTCGATCTGGTCCAGCCGGTGGTGCAGCGCCTGGACCAGCGCCGTGCGCCGCTTGGGGTTATCGAGCAAATCGTCCTGGATAAACGGGTTGCGGGTAATTACCCACATATCGCCCAGCACCTCGAACAGCATGCGCGCCGAGCGCCCGGTGACCCGCTGCTCGCGCAGGGTATTCAGTACCTGCCACATAGGCTCGCCCAGGAACCGGATCACGATCTCCCGGTCCGAGAACGAGGTGTAGTTATACGGAATCTCACGAATTCGCGTCGTCGCCAGCGGCGAGGTGGCAGGCTTGGCAGGAGTGCGGGCAGTGCTCATTACGGAATGGCGGCGATCACGGCAGTCAGGATTGAAAGAGGCGCGATTGTAGCACGACCGAAAACGCAAAAAAGCCGGGTCGCGCCGGGATTTTGCGGGATTTTTGGGCAGGTAGCCGGATGAAGCGGAAGCACAGCTTGGGAGAGCGAGGATTCCGAGAGGGATGACCCGGGGCACCGCTGATTCCGGAGCCAACCCCGGTTTACTTTAGTTAGGGGGCGGGGGTAGAGTGGATGGGCCTTGGACGGCATCTGAAGTGAAAGCAGGCCAACCAGGGGATCGAATGGATGCATGAAATCCCGGTAGGCAGGCATTAACAGGGTTCCGAGTGGGAATGCGATTTGGTGCACCAGGCGAGGCGAATTCAAGATTTGTCTCACCCCAGAAAATGGAAGCGAGCTTGTCCGTAATAAAAAATACCAACCCCTTGATTATATTGAAATCAAGGATTTTATTTGGCCGAAAAGCCGGGTTGCAACTCATACATTTCGGCCAGCGAATTTAAGTTAG